>JAUWKH010000359.1 GCA_030614305.1 Bacteroidota bacterium | reverse complement strand
CCTTAAAGCAGTGTATGCAGTGCGGAACATGCTCAGTGATTTGTGAACTTTCGCCTGCTGAAAAACCATTTCCAAGAAAAGAAATGATTTGGGCCGGCTGGGGATTAAAAGACAAACTTTTAAGTGACCCTGATATCTGGTTATGTCTTCAATGCGGTGATTGCACAACCACCTGCCCGAGAGGCGTTAGGCCCGGCGATGTGCTTGCATCTCTCAGAAATTTAAGTTATCTCCATTATGCCAGACCTAAATTCCTTGCCAAACTGTTAAGCAAACCGAAATATTTGCCGGTTGTTATTGCTATTCCGGTCATTTTTATCCTGACAATAATATACTTTGCCGGAACACTAACTATCCCCGAAGGTATTGTTAATTATTCAAAATTCTTCCCACACATGTACCTGAATATTTCATTTTCAATTTTATTATTTCTCATGATAATTGGAATGATAAAAAGCATAAAAGTTTTCCGGAAAGACCTGAAAAAAAACACGGCATTTAAAAAACATAAAAACAGTTTGTTAAAATGTTTTACTTCTTCAATAAAAGAAATATTAACCCATGAAAAATTCAATAAATGCAGGTATCATAAATACAGGTATTACACGCATTTGATGGTTTTCTGGGGATTTATAATTTTATTGATTGTTACGATTTTTGCAATAATTTCCGTAGTTTTTTTTGAATATCCCCTGCCGCTTTGGAATCCTGTAAAAATTGCAAGTAATTTCGCCGCTGTTTTACTATTTACAGGATTATCAGTTATGATATACAACCGGATAGTAAATAAAAGTTTTGCAGGAAACAGCAATTACATAGACTGGGTTTTCCTGATTTCTATTTATCTTTTGGTTATTTCCGGAGTTTTTGTTGAGATTGCCCGTTTCCAAAACTGGAGCATTGCTTACTATCTTTATACTCTCCACCTTATTTTTGTCTGGTTCGTAATAATCTACGCTCCTTACACAAAATTCGGGCATTTTATATACAGAACCATTGCCATGACTTATGCAAAGTATGTTGGAAGGGAGTGATTTGGGATTTTAGATTTTAGATTTTGGATTTTAGATTTGGGATTAGTGAATGAAAAATTTGTAATCATTAAAAAAACAATACTAATCATCATTAAATTATATAAAAAATAAATACCCCCGTGAAATATTCCGACAAGTCAAACCTGACTTTATAAAGCAAACTATTGAATTACTACTGAATTACTATTGAATTACTATGAATTACTGTATAATATACAGGCAAACAACAAATTAATAACAATGATAATATTTACGATAGTATTTGCCTAACTATACCTAATCGCCTTCACAGGTGTAATTTTAGTAATAATGTATGACGGGATAATTAGCATGAGAAAGCAAATTATCAAACTTCCGGCATTAAGATAGAAAATATGTAATAAGTTCAGGTTTATCGGTACAACTGATACATAATATGATTCCTGGGGCAAACCGATAATCCCAAATTTCAATTGAAGCAAGCAAATACCGATTCCTGCAATATTTCCCCAAAGCAGACCCTTCCCGATTATATATACTGCATTGTACAGAAATATTTTACGAACACTGCGATTTTGACTCCCTAATGCTTTTAGAATCCCTATCATATTTGTTCGTTCAAGTATTAAGATTAAAAGTGTGGAGATCATTGTTATTCCCGCAACCAATACCATTAACAGAAGTATAATTATCACATTCATATCCTGAAGATCAAGCCAGTCAAATATTTGCGGATAGATATGCTTAATGCTTTGTGTGTTCAAATCATAGCCAATTGTATGATAAATGAGTTCATTCATTTTATCTAATTCATTAAAATTTTCAATCAGTACTTCAAAACCCGCAACCTGATTTTCGTCCCACCTGTTTAATTTTTGAATATGAGCAATATCACCTATAATAAATAATTTATCAAAGTCTTCAAGTCCTGTTTCATAAATCCCTGTAATTTTAAACTTTCTTCCCCTTGGCTGTGACCCGCTTGACGAAACAAAATACATTCTAATGTCATCATTTAATTTTAATTTTAATTTATCTGCAATTATTT
>JAUWKH010000335.1 GCA_030614305.1 Bacteroidota bacterium | reverse complement strand
TTTAACAATTGTTGCAAAATTACCGGAAACGGTAAGTATGCCGAATTTGGTGGATCTTAGCTTACGACAATCAATTGTATTGCTCGAAACCGTTGGACTTAAAATAAATTATCTTGATTATGAACCTAATTTTGCACAAAATGCAATTTTAGAACAATTATATGATGGTGAAATTATAGAACCGAATACTTTAATTGAAAAAGGTTCAATAATTGATTTGGTAGTTGGGAAAGGCGTAAATGCGACAAAATTTCCTGTTCCTTTTTTGATTGGGAAAAATCAGAAAGAAGCAATCAGAACCATTCATTTAGCTTATTTTAATGTTGGAAAAGAATATTTTCTTGATGGAAATGATCCTTTACATTTAAGGATTTACAAACAAAAACCATCATGGGACTCCGAAGAACTATTAACACAGGGTGATTACATAAATGTCTGGTATCGTTCGGATGAACATTTTGATTTTGACGAATTACTTGAAAGCTTAAAACCGGATACATTGTCCGTTGATACAATTTTAATTGAGACTGAGGAATATAATGATTTTAATAACTAATCATAATGTTGACGAGGAATGTTACTGTCAATTATAAAATGATGACAAAAAAATACATATTTGGATTAATCTTACTTTTACTCTTTTATGGTTGTGAGAAAGACCATAACATTGAGAATATTAACTCTGATATAATTATTACACTATGGGAGAATTTAGAAAACAGTGGGAGATCTTTTGAATTAAAATGTGAGACTGAAGAAGAATATCCTTGTTGTAATTATTCTATACTGAATGATTTTTCAATTAATTATAAATCAATCAGTATTAACTTTAAAAAAATAAGCAAACCAGAAGTATGTTTGACTGCTTTTGGACCAGCAAAAGCTTATTTAAACATTGGCTACTTAGCTAATGATACTTATGATTTTGAAATCAAAGTTATAAATAGAAAGAGTTACGGGAAATTAACTGTAACTGATAATTATTACAGTATTGATTTATATTACCAAAAAAAAATACAATTAACTCAATACACTTTAAATCGAATACCACAAAATACTATATGGGGAACTATTGAATACTATACAAATACTTCATCAAATTTGGCCCAATCATTCATTGATTCTTTACAAATTTTAGGTGCAACAAGCAAAACATACAATTCTGGAGAATACGGATATTTCAACATCAACTCTTCTGGTAGCATTGAACCACCTCAAAATCATGGATATTATTTAATTAAACCTTATATTTTTGAATACCGAAACAATATGGACAGTTTGAAAACATTAGTAAGTAATTACGGAATAAATTATGGGGATTCTTTAAGTATTATACTTTATAATGATAAAGGGGAGAAATTTATGAGTTGGGTAAATTAAAAACAAAAGCCAGTAACATATAACTTTAAACGTATAACCAAAAAAACTCTTGTAAACTGAACAATTTTTTTAATGAAAAAATACATATTTTCAATATTAACATTTATAATAATCACATTTGTTGCTTCCTCGCAGGAAATAGTTACCGGTTTGCAGATAAACCCTGTAATTAAAAATACAATAAAAAGCAAACAAATACCTGCAAGTTCTTTAAAATCAACAAAGTTTGAGTATATTGCTCCGATACATTTACCTTTTTTTGATGATTTTCAGTCTAAAAGTATCTTTCCTGATACAGCCCGCTGGATTGATAATTATGCTTATGTAAATTCCGATTTTCCTTTATTTTCAGCAAATATTGGAGCTGCAACTTTAGATGCTATTGATGAAACAGGTTCGCTTTATCCTGATGCAAGTGTATTCCCGTTTATTGCCGATCATCTTACATCAAAACCAATCCGGCTTGATTCAGTATTCAACCCGGTGCACGCAGCAATAAAAATTGAAGATTCATTATATTTCAGTTTTTATTATCAACCACAGGGACGGGCAAACGCACCCGAAGCACATGATTCTCTTGTCCTGGAATTTGGTTACTATTCAGGTGATTCTGTCTTTTCTTATGTTGATTCAATATGGGTTACCCTAACCGAGACTTTGTATCCGGGTGATTCAATTTTAAGACCATGCGATTTGCCAAATGATTCGATCTGGATTCCGATTTATGAAACATATTACGCCGGATGGGAAATCCTTTTACCCTGCGATTCGGTTTATATCCCTGAAATAGAATGGAACCGGATATGGAGTTCACCAGGAATGACTCTTGACACATTCAGAGTAAAATATGGCACATATTGCAGGCAGGTAATGATACCAATTACCGACAGTGCAACTTTCTTTAGAAAAGATTTTTATTTCAGATTCTATAATTACGCAAGCC
>JAUWKH010000393.1 GCA_030614305.1 Bacteroidota bacterium | reverse complement strand
GTCTGCGGATGCCTCATCCGCTCCCATTCAAAATTGACAATATTCCTTTTATCACGGCTGAATTCAACCCCGATCAGGAATATGTTATGATCAGAACCGGGCAATGCCATATATTTTTCATAATACTTCCCGGTTTTAATCTGCGCTAATGCCTTGCCCTTGTTTTTATCCAGTTCAATCACTTTAAATTCAATCAGGTAAATATTCCGGTTTAACTTAACGGTTAAATCAATCCTGCCATGATTAGTCGGCTCCTCAGGTTTTACATCAATGCCAAGCGCTGCAAAATAACAATAAAAAACAGAGGCATAATAGCCTTCATATTTATCCATATCGTTATTGACATACCAATTGTAGGGTATTGAGGCGAACAGGGAATGAAATATCTCTTTTAATGAATCTATTTCGTTATTTTTTAAAGCATTATAAATTGCGCGCTGGGTTTTGGCTTTTTTTACTGAAAAATCCAACAGATAATTTAACAGGTAGTTATTTAAACTCGTCTTAACTTCCAGATTGGGATAGTTCAAAAAAAAGATTCTCTCCCCGGGCATGGTGTAATCTATTTTTGTGATAGTAAGATAGCCGGTTTGAAACAAGAGTGTTTCCAGCACAATCCGGTCAACATCAAAACTTTCAAGTATCTCCTCCGTGACTTCCAGATTTTCTATTTGGGGAAGATAATATTGTTTTTCCTGAATCAGCTTGATCAAAAATGAAGGCGTCGCTGTTTCAAACCAGTAATTTTTATAGACCCTGCTGTCGAGATAAAGCAGAATGTCATAGGGGTTATAAACATGTTCTCCAAGAAAATTGTAACCGTCATACCAGAGCCTGATTTTTTCCAGATCCACACCATCCAGGCGGTCTTTAAAAGTATTAATCAGCTCCGCGTGCGTATAACCGCAAAGCGTGGCATAGCGGCTGTCCAAAGTGATATCCGTCAGGTTGTTAAGCCCGCTGAAAAGACTTACTTTGGAAAATTTGCTTACTCCGGTCAGAAAAACAAATTTTAAAAATTCATCACAATCTTTTATTACTGAATATAAATTTTTCAGGCCTTCCCTGATTTGCAGGGCAATATCTGTTTTAGTGATATTATCAAGAATCGGTTTATCATATTCATCTATGAGAATAACGACCTGCTGCTGATATTTTTGAAAAAGTTTTTTTATTAGTTCGTCAAACCTTCCGGAAATGGACGAAAAACGCAGCTCTATATTATATTGAGATGAATGTTCTATTATAATTTCTTCAATTTTAACATCCAGTTTTTCCCGGGTTTCAATTACGCCCCCCCCGAAACTGATATGAATAACGGGATATTTCTGAGTCCAGTCCCAGTTTTTTTCCAGAAACAAGCTCTTAAAATATTCCTTTTCCGCTAAAAATGCCTGCTTCAGGGTATCGAGAAATAAACTCTTGCCGAATCTTCGCGGTCTGGAAAGAAAATAATATTTTCCATTATCGACCAGTTTTTTCAAAAGCGCTGTTTTATCAACATAATAACCATACTTTTGCCTGATTTCCTTAAATGTGGATATGCCGATCGGTAATTTTTTCATATTTCACTTCCTTCAGGCAGTCTGCGGATGCCTCATCCGCTCCCATTCAAAATTGACAATATTCCTTTTATCACGGCTGAATTCAACCCCGATCAGGAATATGTTATGATCAGAACCGGGCAATGCCATATATTTTTCATAATACT
>JAUWKH010000333.1 GCA_030614305.1 Bacteroidota bacterium | reverse complement strand
CTGCGTTTTCCCTGTTTAGTGCCAATTTTTTTATTTCATTATTTGTTACTGCATTGATTAATGCACGTGTATCTGCATTGTTTTCAACGGATTTTTTTATTTCTTTCAGAACATCATCAGATATTCCGCCTTTTCCCGAATCCTGGCTAAAGCTGATAACTGCCATGCCTGAAAATAAAATACTTAGTGTTAAAATTCTAAATGTTTTCATCCTATAATTTTAAAATATTATTAAGTTTATTTATCATTTGCTCTATCTTCCCAAATTTGTGGATTTCTACTTGTATGGAAAATGGCAATAATTCTTATAGAAAATCCATTAATTCGGAAATATATCACGAATGGAAACTTTTTCATTACAAATCGATGAATATTTTTATATATTTTTTGATAAGCAAATGGATCTTTACTTAATGTTATGAAACTTTCATTTGTTTTATGATAGAAATTATTAGCAACTCTTTCATTTTCATAAAGATAATAATTGAATGCATTATCAAAATCTTCTTCAGCTTCATTAGATAATTCTATTTTATACCGCTTTTCTTTCATACTTTTGTTTAATAATATCCCAACTTTTAAAAGTAGTTTTTCCGTTTTCAATTCTTTTTAAGCGATTTTCCAATAGAATTTTATGTTCTTCAGGAAAAGTTGTTTTTTCTTCTTCTGTTATATTAATTATTTCAACATAATTGAATGAATGTAACAACTCAACAATAAATGCCAGTTTTGCTTGCTCATTAATGTTTATTGTAAGTTCCATAAAATTGATTTATTATTATTTATTAATTGCAAAGATATAAAATACTTACTAAACAATCAATTTCTGATTTATAGAAATATTAATATTATACTAATGCTGAATAGAAATGCAAAAACTTTAAAGGTCTATTCAGCACGCATAACTACTTCTAAACAGCTTTACTTCGCAAAACTTGTTAAGAATTAGTATATTTACCCTCCAATTTTTTTAATCTTGTATTTTGATTTTAAAAGTAAGTTAAAAATTTTATCTGTAAAATCCCCCTGAATTAATATTTCACCGTTTTTTACCGTACCTCCTGCACCGCATTTTAATTTCAGCATTTTGCCAAGTTCTTTCAGGTCGTTTTCAGTTCCGATAAAACCCGTAATCAAACTGACTTTTTTACCTCCTCTTTGTTTTTTATCCAGCATTATCTTAAGATTTTGCTGCTGAGGCGGCAATGTTTCTGTAACATCATCATCTTCATAGTTATAATCAAAATCAGGGTTTGTTGAGTAAACAACACCTGTAAGTTTATTCTTTTTTGACATTATGGAACAATGATTTTTAATGATAATGGATTAATTTTAATATTCAGCACTTTGCCGAGTTTAACAGCTTCGCCATCAAGATTTATTGTTTTGTTTTTTTCCTGTGTTAATTTTATTTTTTTTGCCTTAATTACTTCAACATATTTTGATTTGTCAATTTGTTTCCAGTAAAGCAAATTGGCAATAAACGGCAGTTCAACCAATGGAAATTTTTTTACGATACAAACATCAATCAATCCGTCGTCTATTTCGGCTTTTGGCGCTATTGTAGTATTATATCCAAACTGGTCGGAATTTGCAAAACTAATGAATAATGCTTCTCTGTTAATTTTTTTACCGTCAATAATCAATTCATAATTTTTCGGTTTATAACGTGGGTATTCCTTAGTAACAATTTTGAAATAAGTAAGAAAGCCGCGTCTTCTGGCTTTTGCGAATTTTTTTGCAACCTGGGCATCAAATCCGACTCCTGCTATACTTACGAAAATATTATTATTAATTGCGGCAGTGTCAATTTTTATTGTTTTCAGGTTGTTTATTACATCAATTGCTTGAAGGATGTTAACAGGGATATTAAGATGATGTGCCAGCCCGTTGCCCGAGCCGGTTGGTATTATTCCTAAAATAGTGTTTGATCCGATAAGCTTTTGTGCTATTTCGTTGATTGAACCGTCACCTCCGACAGCTACAATAATTTTATAATTATTTTTTATTGCTTCACCGGCAATCTGTGTTCCGTGCAATGGATGTTTAGTGTATGAAATATTATAATCAAAAACAGTTTTATCAATCTTATTATCAATATATTTTTCAATAAGCTTATGCCTGCCAATCCCTGAAATAGGATTAATTATAAATTGTATCTTCTTTTTATTCATTAGTTTAATTTAGTATTATGAGTTCATTATTTATCAAGCTGCTGTTATATTGCTGAATAATGGCTTTGATGAAATTTTCAAGTTCGGTTTTTATAGTATCTTCCGAGCTTATCAGATTATAATGCAAAAGACTGTCGGTTTTTAAGTTATACAAAGCTGTTGATT
>JAUWKH010000223.1 GCA_030614305.1 Bacteroidota bacterium | reverse complement strand
GTTTTCTGTATCGTTGATGATTTGTGTAGATTTAAACATTCCATTACAGCCTCCCAAATCAGTTTTTGAATAATCTAATGGATAATTACTAATCAAATTTTCTGAAATTAATCCTGTAATTGTAGTATCAAGTTGCTGTGAATATTTAAAGTTAATTAAAAATGTATCCCGTGAATAAGAATGTTCAGACTCTAAAATACTTATCTCATAATCAACATTGTCAAGATTTTCAATTTCAAATTCTAAATTATGTGAGCAATAGCAATCTGTAAATGGTCCATTGTCAATAACATCAATACTAATACTGTTTCCAATAATTGATTTATCCAAATAAATCGAATCCGTACCGCAACAGAATTCAGTATTAGTCAACATTACTAATAACTTACCATTAGGTTGTCCTATCAATCTAACAGAAGGAATATTATTATCTGTTGATTTACTACTTACATTGCAATCCCCAAAAGACATTGATGAAAAAGTGATTTCTTTATCAATTGTTGATTCATATTTATTGCATCCAATTAAATAAATAATCAGAATTAATGCTGTCATTTTATATATTGTTTTCATAATATTTCTTATTTATATTTACAATTAACTACTTATTTTACCGTCCTTCTCAGGTCGTTCAACAATTATTCTATTTAGTCTTGGGTCTTTTTCTTTTAGGCTATTAAATTTTATTAAAATCTCATTATCTTCTAATCCATCTAATTCTTCGTACGGTTCTTCAATATAAATCCAATTACATGGTATCGATGAAATTACAGGCCAATTAAACCCACAATAAATTGGTTTTTTGTCAATTGTAACAATAAACATTCTACCATAGACACCTGATTCTCCAATTTTTAATACGTCGTGAGAAATTCTTAGAGTAAACTTATGTTCAGTTGTGTCATAACTTAATAAATCTTTGTAAGATAACATAGGATTGCTTTTTAATGCTATGGTATCCAAATTAACATTATTATAATCCAAGTCCAAATTGTCAATATATTCCGATTGAGTTAAATATATTTCCAATCCTGAACCAATTGTAGGTTCGTTATTCAAATCTGAATTCACCACCTCGCATGCTGTAAATAACACACTAATTCCCAAAATAATCATTAATGCAAAATCCGGAGCAAAGCGGACACCCATTCCGATTTAAAGCGGACAGGTATTCCGGAGCAAAGCGGACACCTATTCCGTTTTAAAGCGGACAGTCATTCCGGAGCAAAGCGGACAGTCATTCCGTTTTAAAGCGGACACTTTTCTCATCACATTTGTGCCATTAATTTTAAAGAATAAAATGATGGCAAATAAAAGAATTAAAATGAGAGAAGTAAGAGAACTTTTACGATTACGATTTGAGCAAAACAAAAGTGCTCGAGAAGCTGCAAAAATTCTAGGAATAGGAAAAACAGCAGCTAGTCAATATATATCCGGCTTTAAGGCAAGTGGATTAGATTTTTCTAAGGTGGTATCTATGTCAGATAGCGATCTTATGAATGCTATTAATGCAAAGAAAGAGTCAGATAACCAACGTTTCCAAAAGCTATCAAAACTGTTTCCGTATTTCGAAAAAGAATTAAAAAGAACAGGAGTTACATTACAATTGCTATGGAAAGAGTATACTCCAACACACATTGATTATTATGGATACAGTCAGTTTTGCCACCACTATTACCATTGGCGCAAGGAGACAAAAGTCAGTATGCGTATGGAGCATAAGGCTGGCGATAAGATGTTTGTAGATTTCACCGGAAAAAAGCTACATGTAACCGACCCTAAAACAGGAGAGATACAAGAATATGAAGTTTTCGTATCGGTATTGGGATCCAGTCAGCTTTCTTATATCGAAGCCGTGGCCTCTCAAACGAAAGCCGACTGGATAACCGTGAACCAGAGTGCCTTGCGTTTTTATGGAGGTGTTCCGGCAGCTATAGTACCCGATTGTTTGAAATCAGCAGTTATAAAAGCCAACAAATATGAACCTGAAATAAATGAAACGTACAACGATTTTGCCAAACACTACCAAACAGTAATACTACCGGCACGAGCACTCCACCCACAAGACAAGTCATTAGCTGAAAACTTTGTGCGCAATGCTTATGTTCATATCTATGCTCCTTTGCGCAACCAGGTGTTCTTTTCGGTTGAAGAACTAAATACGGCCTTGTGGGAGCAATTAGATATATTTAACCGGAAGGATTTTCAAGATAAAGATCATTCACGACAACAGCTCTTTGACGAGATAGAGAAGTCGGAATTAAAGCCGTTACCAACTAATAATTATGAATTAAAAACCTTTTGTAAATGTAAGGTTCAATACAATCATCATATTTACTTAAAGGAAGATAAACACTATTATAGCGTCCCTTTCAGATTAACAGGTAAACATGTGATGGTAATATACTCAGGTAGAGCTGTTGATGTATATTTTAATCACGAACACGTTGCCACTCATCAAAGAAATATTCATCAACACGGATACTCTACAAAAGCAGACCACCGCCCACAGAATCATCGATATGTATCAGAATGGAATGCACAGCGATTTATTAAATGGGGGCAAAATATATCCGATGAAGCAGGGCAGGTAATTACAAAAATAATTGATAGTAGGGAGCATCCGGAACAAGCCTATAAAACCTGTATGGGATTATTAAATCTGGCAAAAAAACATAACCCGGATGACTATATAAAAGCCTGTAAAAAAGCTCTCACATTAAATTGTTTAAGCTATAAGTTTATAAAAAACATTCTGGAAACAAAGGCATTTAACATGAGCGATGAACAAGAATTGGAGCTTTTTAAATTGCCGGAACATGAAAATATCAGGGGAAAAGAGATGTATAACTAAATAATAAATAACATGGATATTAATTCAACATTAGAGAAATTAGGCAAAATGCGCCTACAAGGATTTGAAAAGGCCTATCGTGAAATTACAGAAAATGCCCAACAAGAAAAGTTTACAACAGATGAGCTTATCGCTCATCTTGTTGATGCTGAATTTGATGACAAGTATAATAAAAAGTTAAGCAGGCTTGTCAAGCAGGCAAAATTCAAACAACAGGCAAGTTTGGAACAAATAAATTATTCACATCAAAGAGGCCTTGATAAAAATTATTTATTGCGTTTGCAAAATTGTGATTGGATAAAAAAATCAAGAGACTTATTAATTACCGGCTCAACGGGTGTTGGAAAATCTTTTATTGCCAGTGCCCTTGGTTTTCAGGCTTGCGTGCATGAATTTAAGGTAATGTATATTACTGCAAATAAGCTTTTTGACAAACTACTATTAGCAAAAGCAGACGGTACTTATTTTAAATATATCGATGCTATATCAAGAACACAATTATTTATTATTGATGATTTTGGACTTAAAAAACTCGACAGTAAACAATGTACTATGATGCTTGATTTAATAGATGACAGACACGGAAGATGTTCAACAATTATTACTTCTCAATTACCTGTAAAATCATGGTATGATTGTTTTGTTGAACCAACAATTGCCGATGCAATTTTAGACCGATTAACTAACGGTTCATATCGTATCGATTTACAAGGAGAATCAATGAGAAAATTTTTGAGAAATTAACGATTTTTTTTTTAGATTTACATAGAAATATTTTTAGAGAAAAGTGTCCGTTAATTTCCGGAATGGGTGTCCGCTTTCAGCGGAATATGTAGGGGAACTGGTCAAGCGCAGAAAAGGCGTACCACAGGGTAGTCCGCTAAGTCCTTTGCTGTCTAATATCATGTTACATGAATTGGATAGGGAACTGGAAAGACAGGGTCTGCGTTTTATCCGCTATG
>JAUWKH010000410.1 GCA_030614305.1 Bacteroidota bacterium | reverse complement strand
TAATTCTGTCCCAAAGAATGTTTCCCGAACTATCAATTTTTACGATCCAGTAATCATTACTTCCTGGATATGGATCATCGGATATATCTCCATCTGAAGAACAAGATGCACCTATTATAAAATATGAATTACTATCACTTTGAAATATTCTATAGCCACCGTCATCCTTCGACCCTCCATAGCTTTTTTCCCAAATTAATGTACCTATGTTATCTGTTTTAATTAACCAAACATCATTATCTCCATGATTATAACTTACATCTCCGTCATTAGAACCTGTATAACCAACGGTAAAAAAATAATTTCCAGATAGAATAATATCTCTTGCAATATCTGTCTTTGAACCACCAAAACATTGCTGCCAATTAATCTGTAAATCTTGACTAAATATAGTATTTGAAAATGAGACGAATATTGATAAAATTATAATTAGTTTTTTCATTGTCCAATAATTTTTTAAAAGTGCTATGCCAAAAAAATGACATAGCACAATTTTAATTTATTTATTAATAATTAAACTGAATTGCTCCCAAATATAATATTTTATAGTTGATTATGCAAGTAATTTTGGTAATATTTTTTAATTTTTTAATTTTTTAATTACTCTATATTTTATTTATAAGTTTTTTTGTGTTGGCTGAATTAAATTGCACATTATTAAAACATATGAATTTTTCAAGTTAAGCATTACCTTTGCAAAAACTAATTATTTATGCCAGCAAAGCAAGTAGAAATAATGTCTCCTGTCGGCTCTTATGAATCGCTGATGGCAGCTATTCAGGGAGGTGCCGGTTCGGTTTATTTTGGAATTGAGCAGTTAAATATGCGGGCAAAATCTTCCAATAACTTTACTTTGAATGACCTTGTAAAAATTTCAAATATCTGTAAAGAAAATAATATCAGGTCATACATTACTCTTAATACCATTATTTATGATGATGAACTTCCGTTGATGAAGTCAATCGTGGATGCTGCAAAAGCAAATAACATTACAGCAATTATAGCTTCTGATATTTCCGTAATTCAATATGCCGGTTCAGTTGGTATGGAAGTCCATATATCAACTCAAACAAATATTACAAATATTGAAGCTGTAAAATATTATTCGCAGTTTGCTGATGTGATGGTTTTTGCACGTGAGTTAAATTTGGGACAAGTTGCCGCAATAACAAAAGAAATTGAAGAACAGCAAATCAAAGGTTCTTCAGGGAAATTAGTTCAGGTTGAAGTTTTTGTCCACGGTGCTCTGTGTATGGCTGTTTCCGGAAAGTGTTATCTTAGTCTGGACAATTTCAATTATTCAGCCAACAGGGGCGAATGCCTGCAACCATGCCGAAGAGAATATATTGTTAAAGATTTGGATAATGAAATTGAGCTGGAGATAGATAATAAATATATCATGTCGCCAAAAGACCTGAACACTATTGGGTTTTTGGATAAAATTTTAAAAGCAGGTGTAAGGATTTTAAAGATTGAAGGCAGGGGTCGTTCGCCCGAATATGTGAAAACCGTTACTGCTTGCTATAAAGAAGCTGTTCAGGC
>JAUWKH010000057.1 GCA_030614305.1 Bacteroidota bacterium | reverse complement strand
CTCCATCAGATAATATACAGCCGCTCCATTGGTATAATTACCATTAAAGAAACGATCGTCTGATATTCCTATTTCATCTATCGTATCTGTAATCAGAACCCCGTTTTTAATAATATTAAATGTATAAAAATCAAGACTTGCAGGTTCCCATGCATAAATTTTTACCTCCCATGCTTCCCAATTTTCAACATATTCTACCCTGATGGAATCAATTGGTGCAACAGGTTTGAGCTTGCATGAAGCCGAAAATAATTTAAAATCATTAATCTTATCCTGCAATTCTATATCCAATGAATATGTTCTGCCGGGTACTCCATAATAATCAGGTTGAGTTTCATAATAACCGGGAAGAGTATCGTTTTCTTCAAGGGTGAATGTTTCAAATCCATCGCTAACCATAACTATAGCATTACTAACAGGCGGCGGCGGAGTGTTGTTATAATAATCCGTTGATTTTGATAATCTGACCCAATGAGTAGTTGTATCTGTTGTTATAGAACCCTCAACAACAAGCCGTGTATAAGTAGTTCCCAAATCAATGTCAATCTTTTCAGTACAGCTCCCTAAAAGCAACATGATTAGAAGAAGAATTAATGTGTTTTTTGTCATTTTTGTATTTTTTAAACGCAGAGGCGCAAAGGCGCAGAGTAATAAAATCTTATACCTTACATCTTATTTCCCTTATTCCCTATTTCCCTTATACCCATTTCCCAAATATTTCATCTTTTATTAGAACTTAAAATTAAATGTAATAGAAGGCACTATGCCAAACAGATATATCATCTCTGCATAAGTTACATCCGGATTATTTTGTTCCTGCTTGAAATTGATCACCCAGGGATTTTTCCGTCCATAAGCATTATAAACTGAAAAATTCCATTCGTGATTCCATTTTCTTTGGGGCTTCTCTTTACTTCGCAAGGTAACCGACAGGTCAAGCCTGTGATAGTCGGGCATTCTGTAACTATTCCTTTCGCTAAAAATGGGTATTATTATATTCCCGTATTCAAACCTGCCGGTTGGGAAAGTAACGGCAGAGCCTGTGGAATAAACCCAGGTTGCTCCGATTGATATTCTTTTGCTTACATCATAATTAAACACAATAGAAACATCATTCGGTTTATCATAAGTTGCCGGATACTTATTTCCATCATTTATTCCGTTTATTTTTCTTTCGGTTTTTGATAAAGTATAGCTAACCCATCCCGAAATCTTTTTCATTTGATAGTTAACCATAAATTCCAGACCATAAGACCATGCTGTGCCGAACCTTAACTCTCCTTCAAACTGCTGGTTCAGCAATAATTCTGCATGATCCTTAAAATCAATGGCATTATTGATGTATTTATAATAAGCTTCTACTGATGCTTCAATTTTATTTTTCTTAAAATTCCTGAAATAACCAAGAGCAATCTGGTCGGCAATCTGCGGCTTTACATTAGGCGATGACGGAAACCAAATATCAAGTGGTGTGCCTGCAGTTGAATTCCGGGCTAAATGAATACACTGCTTTGTACGGGCATAACTTGCTTTTACAGATGAAACCTCGTTTAAAACAAAGGTAGCACACACCCTCGGTTCCAGCCCATAATACGGACTGAAAAATACTCCATTACCATAAACAGTGGAATCAATCACATCATAATCCCCATCAAAGTTGTATATGGTTGCCTTGCCAACATTCTCAAAATAAGAAAACCTTAAACCATATTTCAATATCAACCTTGATCCTATTTTCTGTTCATTACTCACATAGATTCCGGTTTCAAGTGCATTGTTATCCTGAACTTTATATTCGGTAGTAAAAGCTTCCTCTCCAATTCCCTTTGCAATGCCGGGTATAAAATTGTGATAAATTAAACTCGTTCCAAACCTTATTGTGTTGTTTGTGTTCAAATAATAATTAAAATCAACCTTGCCGCCATAATCCTTCAAATTGGATATCCAACTGAATGAATTGGCCTGTCCTTCAGGCACACCCAGCTCATAGTCGAATTTGCTGTAAACAAACGTAAAGTTTGAAAACAATTTTTTTGAGAAAAGATGATTCCACCGGGCAGTAAAGGTTTGGTTCCCCCATCCCATCTTAAAATCAGGATTTTTAAAAATATCCTTACCATAATATGCAGAAATAAAAACCCTGTTGTTTTCATTTATCACATAATTAACTTTAGCATTTAAATCATAGAAATAAAGTCTGTTATCCCTTACATCAGGATTACCGAATAATTTGAGGAAGATATCAGCGTAAGTTCTTCTTCCTGAAACAATAAAAGAAGCTTTATCTTTAACTATCGGTCCTTCAAGGGTCAGCCTGCTTGCAATGGTGCCGATTCCGCCTGTCCCGGATATTTTCCTTGAGTTTCCATCCTTCATCCTTACATCAAGTAATGATGACAGGCGACCACCGGAACATGCTGGAATATCGCCTTTATAAAGTTTTACATCCTTTATTGCATCATTATTAAATACCGAAAAGAAACCCATCAGGTGAGAAGCGTTATAAACGGTTGCTTCATCCAATTGAATAAGATTTTGGTCCATGCTTCCGCCTCTGACACTAAATCCCGAGCCGCCTTCTGCAATGGTCTGAACCCCCGGTAAAAGCAGAATAGCTTTGATGATATCCACCTCACCCATCAATGACGGTATCTGCCGGATGGTTTTTACATCCATTTTAATGGTACTCATCTCGGCTCTTGTGATATTCTCGTTCATGGCTGCTCCTGTTACAACCACTTCTTCAAGCTCCTGCTTTTTAACTGCAAGGTTAACATTATAAGTAATGTTGCTGTTAAACTCAAATGATTTTTCTTGCGATTCATAGCCGATATATGAAAATATCAGTGTGTAAGTTCCCGGTTCAAGGCTTATTGAATAAAAACCATAAACATTGGAACTGGTACCGGTTTTTATTTCTTTTACAAATATCGTAGCTCCTATCAGGTTCTCACCGGCTTCCTTATCATGTATATATCCGCTGATAGTATATTTGGTTTTTGGATCATCACCATCAGCTTTAACAAACTTTTGAGGCAATATTATAATTAAAGATGTGATCAAAACAATCACAAATATTCTTTTAGCTTGTTGCTTAAAATAGTTTCTAACTTTTATCATTTTCTTTTTAAAACCGAAAATATTAACGAAGGAAGAAAATTAAAAGTATTTTAAGTAGTATTATTCACGATACAAGGTTATATTTTAATTTGAAATAATTCCATCCTTTCGATTTTTTACGTAATTTTGGATTTGACATACAAAAGAAAAAAACCATGTCTGAAATAATAAATGACCGGAAAGTATTCTCATTGCTTGAAGTAACAAAAAGCATTGAAAAAACCATTTCAAAGCGATACAACAATTCATTTTGGGTAAAAGCAGAAATGACCAAACTGAATTATTATAAACATTCCGGTCATTGCTATCCAGACCTGGTTGAAAAACGCGGCGGAAAGCTTGTCGCACAGATCAGGGCTAATATATGGTCAAATGATTATCAACGTGTAAACAAAAGATTCCAGGATATTCTGAAAGAACCATTAAAAGATGGAATTAATATTTTGTTTAATGCCAGGATTAATTTTAATTCCGTTTATGGACTTAGTCTTCATTTAATTGATATAGACCCAAGTTATACTTTAGGTGAACTTGAACGTGAAAAACAGGAAACCATCAACAGATTAAAAAAAGAAGGTATTTTTGAAAATAATAAAAAACTGAAATTACCTATTCTGCCAAAACGAATCGCTCTAATTTCAGTGGAAACAAGTAAAGGTTACTCGGACTTTCTCAATGTAATTGATAAAAACGACTGGGGTTACAGATTTTTCCACATGCTATTCCCATCATTGCTTCAGGGTGATAAAGCTGCTGATTCCATTATTAACCGGTTAAAGAGAATAAAAAAAGTTATTCACCATTTTGATGTGGTTGCCATTATTCGTGGTGGTGGAGGTGATGTTGGATTAGCATGTTATAATACTTATGAATTAGCAAAAGAAATTGCTCTTTTCCCGATCCCTGTACTTACAGGTATCGGACATGCAACAAATGAAACAGTTGTGGAAATGGCTGCCCACAATAATATTACGCCCACAAAACTTGCTGAATTTCTAATCCAGCAGTTTCATAATTTTGCAGTCCCGTTAAAGGAACATGAAAAAAGTCTTATTGAAAATTCATTGACGCTGATAGATAAAAATAATAAAAAGCTGTACGAAAATATCAAGTATTTCCGACTGGTTTCCCTGCGACTGTTTGATGTTTTTAAGCAATCACTAAAAAATACAACATATAATTTCAGGCAGCTTACATTTTCTTTTATCAGTAAATACCGTGAGAAGGTCGTTGGTATTAAATCCGACTTACGTAACCACTCACAGCACCTTTTGACTAAACAGCAAAGTGAAATTAACAACAACCTGAATCTTTTTTTAATGCATCTCAGGCAATTTATAACTCAAAAAGAAAATGACCTGAACGGAATTAACGAAAAAGTAAGCTTGCTTAATCCTGATAATGTATTGAAAAGAGGATACAGTATCACTTATTATCAGGGTAAATCTTTAAAAAATATAGATTTATTGAAAAAAGCTGATAAAATAATTACTAAATTGTTTGCCGGAAAAATTGAAAGTATTATTGAATCAATTGAAAAATAACATGGAAGAAAAAATTACTTACGAAGAAGCTTTCAGGGAATTGAAAGAGATCGTCAATGAAATCGAAGAAGGAGATATCTCTGTGGATGAACTTTCCACAAAAGTCAAGCGGGCTTCAAAGCTTATTAAAATCTGCAAGGGTAAGCTTACATCCACTGAAGAAGATGTAAATAAAATCCTTGAGGAACTTCAGGAAAATGATGAAATTCCTGATGTGACAGATTAAAATAATTATAACTCATTAATAAAAAACTGAATAATTGAAAAAAAAAGTTTTTGAAATTTTTAAACCCGGTAAATCCGCTATAAAGGAATTGCCTTTATATTCTGATTTGATTTCTGCAGGTTTTCCTTCACCCGCCGAAGATTACATTGATAAAAAACTGGATTTGAATGAATATCTGATCAAAAACCAACCGGCTACATTTTTGGTGAAAGTTAACGGAAATTCAATGATAAACAGTGGAATTTACGATGGTGATATTTTGGTTGTTGACCGCTCGGCAGAACCGGCAAATAATAAAATTGTAATTGGAGTTATTGATGGCGAATTCACTGTAAAAAGAATTATAAAAAAAACAAAGAAACTTTTTTTGCAACCCGAAAACGAAAATTTCAAACCTATTGAAATTACCGAAGATATGGATTTTAAAATCTGGGGGATTGTTACATTTGCAATTCATAAACTATGAGTTATACGTACGAATATCCGAGACCAGCATTAACGGTTGACTGTGTTGTTTTTCTGAAAGACAATACGGATTTGAAAGTATTGTTGATTGAACGAAAATATCCTCCGTTTGAAGGGAAATGGGCATTTCCGGGCGGATTCGTTGACATGGATGAAACACCTGAAAATGCAGCTTCACGGGAATTAAAAGAAGAAACCGGCTTATCAGAAATAAAATTAAAACAACTTCATACATTCGGGGCGGTTGATCGCGACCCGAGAGGCAGAGTAGTATCAGTGGTTTTTTATGGTTTTAACGATATAAATAATTCGCGATTGCAAGCCGGCGACGATGCACAAAAAACTCAATGGTTTCCGGTTAAAAAAATTCCTCCACTGGCATTTGATCATGAGGAAATTTTTAAAATGGCGATGGGGAAAATTTAAGGACTATAAAATATTTGTAACTAATCAGTTAATGAACAAAATTTTTGCTCTTGTTGACTGTAATAATTTTTTTGCTTCCTGCGAAAGGGTTTTCAATCCTAAGCTTGAGGGAAAACCGGTTATTGTTCTTTCCAATAACGACGGCTGTATTATTGCACGTTCAAATGAAGCTAAGTCGCTGGGACTGAAAATGGGGGCACCTTATTTTGAACATCAGGAAACTATTAAAAAAAACAATATTCATGTATTCTCTACAAATTTTACTTTATATGGCGATATTTCCCAAAGAGTGATGATGATACTTAGCAACTTTACTCCCGAATTAGAAATTTACTCTATTGATGAAGCTTTTCTTGACCTTTCGGAAATGCCGGGAATAAATCTTTCTGACTATTCGCAAAAAATTAAAAAAACAATCAAACAATGGACAGGCATGCCGGTTTCCATCGGAGTGGCACCAACAAAAACATTAGCCAAAATTGCAAACCATCTTGCAAAAAAATATCCGGATTATTCCGGTGTTCTTGATTTAATTAATCTTCCTGAAAAAGATAAGGCACTGGAAAAAGTTAAAGTCGAAAATATTTGGGGTATTGGCAGGAAACACAGTAAATTTTTAATAAAAAACAATATTAGAACTGCCCTGCAATTAAAAAATACTGACGATCAATGGGTAAAAAAACACATGGGAGTGGTAAGCCAGCGAATCGTTTTGGAATTAAGAGGAGAGGTTTGTTATCCGCTTGATCTAAATCCTGCCGATAAAAAAGAAATTTGCACCTCGCGTTCTTACGGTCATCCGCTTGAAAATTACGAAGAAATTGAACAGGCAACAACTACTTATGTTACAAGAACTGCGGAAAAACTACGGAAACAACATTCTTTTGCACAAACATTAATAGTTTTTTTAATGACCAACAGATTTTCAAAAGATCCTCAATATGCAAATTATAAAATTATTCAGCTTCCGGTTGCAACTAACGACACTATTGAATTAATTCATTATACTGTAAAAGCATTAAAAAGTATTTTCCGTAAAGGATATAAATATAAAAAATCGGGGGTGATTGTTACAAACCTTATTTCTGATAACCAAAGGCAAATTGTTTTATGGGACGAAAAAGACAGGGAAAAAAGCAAAGAATTAATGAATACGATTGATAAAATAAATAAAAAATTAGGCAGGGATAAAATCGGTTACGCTATTCAGGGAACATTAAGGCCATGGAAAATGCGTCAGGAAAAACTTTCGCCCTGCTACACAACAAAATGGGAGGATATTTTAACTATAAATATTGATCAAGCAAATAACTCCGTATAATGTAATTGAGATTGGTCCAAAAACCTTTTTGTATAAAAAAACAGGAATAATGGAATGATAGAAGGATTTCACGCAAAGACCGAAAAGTCGTTAAATGTTTGTATTTTTGCTCTTTGCGTTTTTTGTGTCTTCTTTGCATTTCCTTTGAGTGAAACATATTCTGCTTATTTACAATTATTAAAACCGAATGAGTAGTTAAATAAAATTTAATACCAGTAATCATGTGTGGCCGATTTTCATTTTCACCTTTAACAAGAATTATTGAAGAACGATTTGATGTTGAAGTTGATGAGTCAAATTACAAGCCAAGTTATAATTGTGCACCGTCACAAAATCTTGCTGTAATTTCAAATGTTATACCGGGTAAATTAAGTTTTTTCCGCTGGGGATTAATTCCTTTCTGGGCAAAAGACCCTTCAATAGGTAATAAACTCATAAATGCAAGAGCAGAAACTGTTATTCAAAAACCATAATTTAAAAATTCATTTAAACGAAAACGCTGTCTGGTTTTGAGCGACGGATTTTATGAATGGAAAAAAGTGGAAGAAAAAGATAAAATCCCATACAGGGTCTTCTTGAAAAACGAGACTTTATTTTCAATGGCAGGAATTTGGGATACATGGAAAGACTCAGAAGGAAAACCAATACATTCATTTGCAATAATCACAACTTCACCAAATGAATTGATGAAAAACATTCACCAGCGAATGCCGGTGATCTTGAATAAAAATGATGAAAAAAACTGGCTTGAAAATAATAACACAGATGAACTAAGCAAATTACTCGAGCCATATCCTTCTAATGAAATGACTGCATATCAAATCTCAAAATTAGTTAATTCACCTATAAACGATTCTGCTGAAATAATAAAACCGGTTAATGCATTGTGATTTGCGAATTACAGTTTACGAATTACGAATTTTGATTTGGGAAAATTATTACTAACAATTCAGCCATTTAACCATCTAACTCCCGACCACTTCGTTTATCGGGATTTCTCCAGAAATTTCGGGACCCCAACATTTAACCATTCCTATGTTCATTCCACCATCAAACTACAGCCTCTGATATCGCTTGTATCAAACCTGCCTAAAACTTCAAACGAGTCATCGTTAAACAATTTCCCTAAATCCTGAGTGGCTATGAACGAGCAGGAATTATAATTTGCCAGATCAATCACATTTATTCCACCTGATTTATTATTTCCAATTATTGTAAGCGGGTCATTAATATCCCTGATTAAAATTTTCATCCACGGAGGTGTTTTAAAAATTCCATCTCCTTTTGAATATGCCTGAGATAATAATTCTGTCATCCCGTATTCCGAATGTATTATTCTTACACCAAAACCCCGGCATAATATTTCATGTAATTCCTGCCTGATAATTTCTTCTTTTCTTCCTTTCATGCCGCCGGTTTCAATAATAATCAGGTCGGGAAAATCCAATGAATATTTTTCGGCAATGTCAAGCAGGGCAAAAGTTACTCCAAATAAAATTACTTTTTTACCTGAATTTTTCAAGCTATTTAATTTATCAATTAGTTCATCATAATTATTCAAATAAAATCCGCTTTCAGGATTACCGCTTTTTTTAATCAAATCATTAATCATATAAACCAAAGACGAATTTTCCCTTTTAAGATAAGAAGGTAAAAGTGCAAGGATACAATAATCACTCATGTTTCCATAAAATATTTCAAAACATCTGCGAAAGCTTTCTTCATAAACTTTTACATCAGTAATATAATGTTTGCTTTGAACTGATCCGGT
>JAUWKH010000384.1 GCA_030614305.1 Bacteroidota bacterium | reverse complement strand
ATTCAGGTTCTCTTTCATTATAATAATCATCATCACTTTCATCACAATTAACCCTGTCGGGATTACATCCGTTTCTCCAAACCTGATAATATGCTTCATAATAATGTTCGTTGCTGTTTTTCATTTCAGTAGTTTTATTATTTGTTTAAAATATGTACCCGCAACATAAAAACTCGTAATAATGGCTTGTTAATTTTTTTGTCCAGATAGAATATTGACCGGTTATTCTAACATTGCTAATTATCTGCTTAATTAGTAAAGCTACCACCTTTACAGGTCGCCAAATAGTTTTAATTTAAGTTTTGGGTACATATCATTTTAATAATTTTATTATTTGCTTTGCTTTTTCAATACTCAAAACGGCAACTGTGACAATTCCGGATTAGGCAAACTTGTATCAAAAGGATCTTCACCTTCATATAAAGCATCCAAATTAACCGGGGTGGTATTATAAGCATCTTTGATTTTTTCTGTTAATTCAGAAGGCGGCGAAGCAATTACCATATATTTAGTGTCCAGTTTTTCGCCCTGCTTTTCCACTTTAATATTATATTGAAGTGGCGTTCCCCATTCAGGATCATTTGACAAAGCTGCAATACTTTGCATAATAGTAATTTGAGTGATCTCAAGTATTTTAATACACTCATCAGTAAAATCCCAGATAATCATAGCCCAAAAATGCTTAATAGGATATTTGGGATCAATAGGTTTTTCAGGCTTTTCTTTCATTTTAAATCTCAAAGGCTTTTTGTCTTCCCAATCCTCCCACCCAATTATCGGGCGTGACAAAATACGAAACTTGTTTGTTCCGCTTTGGAATTTCATGTAACGACTTTCCCCTTTGGGCGGTTCGTAATTTTCCGGGAGGAATCCATTCTTGTTTTCCATGATTTTAAATTTTTAAATTAATGATTATATGTATTTGAATTATTTCAAGGTTATCGATAATCCTGTTTTGCTTCGCTTTGTCGGTGCATTCAATATTTCACCCTCTAAAGATACAGCAGGGTTATCTTCGCTAATTGTTTTCAACATTGTTTCCCGGTCACTTATTTTCTTTTTTAAAGCGTACATCTCTCTGTATAACCCACCGAGTAATGAATCGTTGCAAATTGAGAAGTCATACTTCACTCCCATCTCTTTGATCTGAATCTCAGCACCGTATAACTGGAAGGTTTTGGTATTTTCCAACAACGCCTGTTCTAAAGTACAATCCTGGATTTGTTCATCGGTTCGGAGTTTCTTTACAACTTCCTCTAACGCCTTAAGATGTACAGCGATTTTTAGAGGACTTTGTTCGCCTGACATAATTTGATCTTTTGTTTTGACAAATAAATCAATTACCTGGGCTTTACTTAATACTTTGGTTAATTCGTTCATGATTTTTATTTGAAGTTAATGATAATTATTGACTTAATCAAATCTTTTTAAAGAATATTGGGCGATTCTTTTCCCGTTGTTAGTCTTTACTATTTCGATTTCGATTTGTTTTATTTTTATTCCTAGTAGTTTATTAAGCCATTCACGATAAAGGTCTTTATTAATATCAAAGAATTCGTGATGCAAGGCGACTGCACCCCCAGAAATTGAGTGCTGCCATTTGTGTTAATTTTCCGCCCGCTTCTAAATACCGGCGTATTTCTGCTTTTTGTGATAGTTTTTTCATAATTTGTCTCCCGTTAATTCAGTTGCAAATTCAAAATATTCTAAATGTATAGCAGTTGAAATTATTAATCTCTCTATTTGCTTTGATGCTGTGCTGTCAAATAAGCACCTTAAGGCATCTTT
>JAUWKH010000025.1 GCA_030614305.1 Bacteroidota bacterium | reverse complement strand
ATAAAACTCATTAAAAATGAAAGAAATAGTTGTTGCTATTGATTTTTCAAAAGGTTCTATACATGCCCTTGAATATGCCATAAACATTGCAAAAAAGATCAATGCAAATATCAGCATGGTTTGGGTAAACAATTTTATTACTCCGGAAACCGTTTTTTTACCTGCACCTATTGGAAACCAAAACCGTATTGAAGTTAAAAACCACTTTGAAAATCTGTTAAAAAAATATAAGAAAAAATTAGTGCCCGGAAAATTAAAATATAAACTCAGAAAAGGCAAGGTTTATCACGAAATTGCCAATCAGGTAAAACAAGATAATGCTTATTTGATTATAGCAGGTACACATGGTGTTTCGGGATTTGAAAAATACTGGATAGGAAGTAATGCTTATAGAATTGTCACTTATTCTCCATGCCCTGTAATTACTTTACGAAACGAATTTAAGTTTCATAATTCAATTAAAAAAATCTTATTCCCTATTGATAACACACTTGAATCAAAACAAAAATTTCCTTTTACTGCTGACCTCGCAAGTTATTTTAATGCCGAAATACATGTTTTACTTCTTTATTCAACATCATTAAAATCAGTTCAACGTAAAATCGATAGTTCTGCAATCCAGGCCATTAAGCATTTTGAAGACAATAAATTAAAATATATTCTGGAAAGAAAAAAAACAGATAATATTACTAAAACAGCATTAGATTATGCTGAAAAACAAAATATTGACTTAATAGCAATTATGACAGAACAGGAATCAACTGCTGCAAATATTTTTCTTGGTCCTTTAGCAGAAAAAATGGTCAGTCATTCACCTATTCCGATTCTAAGCATTCGTGCTCAAAAAATTATTATTAATTAAAAAGATATTACAAGATGAAACCAATAAATATTTTATTCATAATTTTTTTTACGAATATTATATTTTTTTCCATGGCACAAAATAAGGTTGCCGGAAATATAGAAATAATTCAGGACGTAAGAATAGATACTTTAATTCAAAAGCATATTTCAATTAATGAATACCTTATTACAAAAGAAAATCATAATGGAATTAAAGGTTATCGTATTCAGATATTTTTTGACTCAGGCAATAATTCTAAAAATAATGCAACTGAGATCATAGAAGCTTTTTCCAAAAGATATCACAATATTGAAACTTATATTTCGTTTAGAGAACCATATTACAGAGTGAGAGTAGGCGATTTCAGAACTAAATTAGAAGCCGAAGGATTTCTGAAAAAAATAATTTTCAGGTATCCTAATGCATGGATCATTAAAGACGACATTAATTTCCCAAAATTATATTAACTTTGTACAAATTTAAACTTCTAAGCTATGAAAAAAATTATCGTTGCAATTGATTTTTCTGATTGTTCAATCAATGCATTGGAACATGCCATTACAATTGCTGATAAAGCAAAAGCTGACATCTTAATGGTTTGGGCTAAAAAACCCGAAAACACAAAAGACATTTTTTCAATTGAGCCTGAAAATCTGCTCGAAGAAGTTAAAAAACGGTTTGAGGAACTAATTAAGAAGTATAAGATAGGGTTTAAGAATGGAAAACTGGAATATAAAATCAGAGAAGGAAAAATTTATAAAGAAATTGTTAAAGAAGCAGAAGAAAGCGGTGCTTTTTTAATAGTTACAGGAACACACGGAGCTTCGGGTTTTGAGAAATTTTGGGCAGGGAGCAACGCCAACAAAGTCGTTTCAGCATCTAAACTACCGGTTATTACAATCAGGGGAGGTATAGATATAGACCGTAAACTCAATAAAATTGTCATGCCTGTTGATAGTAGTCTGGAAACCCGCCAAAAAATATCATTTACTTCCATACTTGCAAAATTATTTAATGCCGAAATCTACATACTTGCTATTTATACAACTAATATAAAAGCCATACAAAGCAGAGTGGATCGCTATGCTAATCAAATTATTGAACACCTTGAAGAAGAAAAAATTAAATATCATTTGGATAGTATTCGTACAGATAATCTTACAACTGACACTATACAATATGCCGAAAAAATTGATGCAAACTTAATTTCAATAATGACAGAACAGGAAAAAACCACTGCTAATCTTTGGTTAGGACCTTATGCTGCACAAATGGTCAATCACTCACCAATTCCTGTATTAAGCATTCATTCAAGGTAAATGTCTATTTAATTATAACGATAAATTTAGTGTCTTTAATTCCTATTCATGGCATTCAAATCTTTAAAAGCAATTATTAATCTTTCAACTACAGAAATTTCTCCTTCACGTAGCCATTTCCTTGGGTCGTAATATTTTTTATTCGGTTTATCTTCGCCTTCCGGATTACCGATTTGCCCCTGCAGATAATCTTTATATTCTGAATAATATCTTTTAACACCTTCCCAGAAAGCCCACTGTGTATCAGTATCAATATTCATTTTTATTACACCATAAGAAATTGCTTCCCTGATTTTTTCCTGAGAAGAACCTGACCCACCATGAAAAACAAAATTTACCGGATTTGGACCAGTCTTGAATTTTTCCTGTATATATTTTTGTGAATTACGAAGAATAATGGGTTCTAATTTTACATTACCCGGTTTATAAACACCATGGACATTTCCAAAAGCCGCAGCAATAGTAAACTTATTACTGATGTTGCTTAATTGTTCATAAGCATAAGCAACTTCTTCGGGTTGAGTGTATAGTCTTGAACTGTCAATATCTGTATGGTCAACACCATCTTCTTCACCACCTGTAATACCCAATTCAATTTCAAGGGTCATATCAATTTTGCTCATTCGCTCAAGATACTTTTTACAGATTTCAACATTCTCTTCTATGGGTTCTATGGATAAATCCAGCATGTGAGAACTGTAAAGAGGCTTACCGAATTTTTTAAAATGTTTTTCGCCAATATTTAGTAAACCATCAATCCACGGTAATAATTTTTTTGATGCATGGTCAGTATGAATCATTACCGGAACACCATATAATTCCGAAATCTCGTGAATATGCTGAGCACCTGATACAGCACCGGCAATAGCTGCCTTCTGTTTATCGTTTGACAAAGATTTTCCTGCATAAAAAACAGCACCACCACTTGAAAACTGAATTATTACAGGTGAATTTACAACTTTTGCTGCCTCTAAAACAGCATTGATTGAATCTGTTCCAACTACATTTACAGCAGGTAATGCAAATTTGTTTTCCTTTGCTATTCTGAAAATTTCCTGAACACCATTCCCGGTAACAACTCCGGGAGCAACTTTATTTAATACTTTTTCTGACATAATATTTTATTTTAAAATTCAATAATAATTTTCAAAATTAATTATTTTTTATCAATATCATTGTTCATAAATGAATTATTACATTTGCATAAAAATATATTATATTCAAAAACGGCCCCGTAGCTCAACTGGACAGAGCATCTGACTTCGGATCAGAGGGTTGAGGGTTCGAGTCCTTCCGGGGTCGCTAAGTGTCTGTATATAAACTAAGCTTTTTTTGATTTCAGAAATTACTTGTAGTTTGAAAAAAATATTACATTTACAGTTCAAAAAAATTGCTTGAATTAAGATAATTGATTATTTTACAAGGAAATATATTATTATTTAATGAATAGGCAAAAGTATGATAAAATTATAGAATGATTAAAAAAGTTCTTATAGCCAACAGGGGTGAGATAGCAGTCAGGGTAATGAGATCATGCAGAGAACTCGGCATTAAAACCGTTGCTGTTTTTTCTGAAGCTGATCGTACTTCAATGCATGTCAGATATGCTGATGAAGCATATTATATAGGTCCTTCACCTTCCAACGAAAGCTACTTAGTTATCGACAAAATTTTACAGATAGCAAAAAAATCCAAAGCTGATGCAATTCATCCGGGTTATGGTTTTTTATCTGAAAATGCCGAATTTTCTGACAGGTGTAATGATGAAGGAATTATTTTTATCGGTCCTTCGGCATTTGCCATAAATACAATGGGCGATAAAATTACCGCCCGCAAAACAATGATCAAGGCAGATATACCTGTTATTCCGGGTACAACCGAAAAAATTAAAAATGTTAAATCAGCTGAAAAAATAATAACTGATATCGGATTACCTGTTATGATCAAAGCTTCTGCCGGGGGAGGAGGCAAAGGTATGAGGTTGGTTAGAAAAATTTCCGATGTTTCAAGCGCAATCAGAGCCGCAAAATCCGAAGCTAAAGTTTCGTTCGGTGATGACACGGTTTACATTGAAAAATATATTGACTCGCCACACCATATTGAATTTCAGATTTTAGCCGACAGTTATGGAAATGTCATCCATCTTTTTGAACGTGAATGTTCTGTTCAACGACGCCATCAAAAAGTAATTGAAGAAACTCCTTCTCCCCTGATGAATGAAAAAATCAGGAATGAAATGGGTAATCATGCAGTTGCCGCTGCTAAAGCAGTTAATTACGAGGGGGCAGGAACTATTGAATTTATTGTTGATGATGACCTGAATTATTATTTCCTTGAAATGAATACACGCCTTCAGGTTGAACATCCTATAACCGAGCGTGTTGTTGGCATTGACCTTGTAAAAGAACAAATTAACATAGCTAACGGAGAAAAACTGAAATACAAACAAAATGATTTAAAACAGAACGGGCATTCCATAGAATGCCGTATTTATGCCGAAGATCCTGATAAAGATTTTATGCCGAATCCGGGAAAAATCAAACATATAACCGAGCCATTCGGACTTGGAGTACGTATTGACGGATATGTTTACGAAGGATATGAAATCCCGATGTATTACGACCCCTTGATTTCAAAATTGATAGTCTGGGCTAAAACAAGAGAAGAGGCAATCGCAAGATTAAAAAGAGCTTTGTATAATTATAAAATTACAGGTGTTAAAACAACTATAAAATTTCTTGAGAAAATTCTGGATTGTCCTGATTTTGTATCAGGTAAATATAATACTCATTTTATTGAAGAAAACCGGAATTTTCTTATATCAAAGAAAAAAAGTGTCGGTAAATTTCAGGATATTGCAATTATTACAGCTTTTATTGATTATATCACAAAAATTGAAAAACTGCAACCTGAAAAAGAATCGCATAAACTCTGCAATAACTGGAGGGATTTTGGAAGGAAAAAAGGCGTGATTAGACTATAATTATGGATATATACTGAATATTAGGAATATTTTAACGCAAAACACACACACATGTCATTTGAAGTTAATTTAAACGATAGAACAGCAAATGTTGAATTACTGAACAGGAAGGGAAATAAAGTTAAAATTGTTGTTGACGGTAAGAAATACGATGTGGATATTGTAATGGTTGAAAATGGTGTTTATTCAATTATTCACAATGGAATATCATATAATATTGAACTTATTGAAAATAATTCAAGTAAGAAATACATAGTAAACACATTATATGAATCTTTTGATGTTGAAATTGTTGATGCTGAAAGCAAATATCTGAAAAACAGAAAAAAAGATGATTCAGGCGAAAAAAACACAATTTCCTCACCAATGCCCGGCAAAGTGGTAAAAATCCTTGTTAAAATAGGCGATAAAGTAAAAGCCGGCGAAACCGTTATTATTGTTTCGGCAATGAAAATGGAAAGCGAATATAAAGTTAAAAAAAACAGGTTGATAAAAAATATTTTAGTAAAGGAAGGCGATATAATTGACGGACACCAACCATTAATAATAATTGAATAAAGAATTATTTGACAAAAAAATCAAAACTTAAAAAAGATGTTATCTTTAGAAGAAAAATTCAAACAATTTGAGTTAAAAAATAAAATTGCTGAACTTGGAGGCGGTAAGGAAAGAATTGACAGGCAACATAAAGCAGGCAGATTAACAGCACGAGAGAGAATAGATATTTTGCTTGACCCGGAAACTTTTGTTGAACTTGACAAACTTGTTACGCACAGGGCTACCGATTTCGGAATGGATAAAAATAAAATATTAGGCGACGGTGTAGTTACAGGATACGGAAAGATTGACGGTAGATTAGTTTATATTTTTGCACAGGATTTTACGGTATTTGGCGGAACACTTAGTCGTGCCAACTCCGACAAAGTAGTAAAAATAATGGACTTGGCAATGAAAATGGGTGCTCCGGTTATCGGCTTGAATGATTCAGGTGGTGCACGGATACAGGAAGGCGTTGAAAGCTTAGCCGGATATGCCGATATATTTTACCGCAATACTATGGCATCAGGTGTAATTCCGCAAATCTCGGCAATTTTAGGACCCTGTGCCGGCGGTGCAGTTTACTCCCCTGCTATTACCGATTTCATATTAATGGTAAAAAAGTCAAGTTATATGTTCGTTACCGGTCCCGATGTAATTAAAACCGTTACCCATGAGGAAGTTACAAAAGAAGAACTCGGGGGTGCCATGACCCATAATTCAAAAAGCGGCGTAGCCCATTTCACTGCCGAAAATGACGAGCAAGCCATGATGATGATACGCGAATTATTGAGTTTTATTCCATCAAACAACATGGAAGATCCACCTGTTAAACCTTGTACCGACGATATTAAAAGAGAAGACGAAAAACTGCAAACTATAGTTCCTGTTGACCCCAACAAACCTTACGATATGAAAGAGATCATCACAACAGTTGTTGATGATTTTAATTTCTTTGAAGTTCAGCCACATTATGCTCAAAATATTATTGTGGGTTTTGCACGATTAGGCGGAAGGCCCGTTGGAATAGTTGCAAACCAGCCGGCTAATCTTGCGGGTGTGCTTGATATAAATTCTTCAATTAAGGGTGCAAGATTTGTTAGATTTTGCGACGCATTTAATATCCCTATTATAACTTTTGAAGATGTTCCGGGTTTCTTACCCGGTACTGCTCAGGAATTTGGCGGGATAATCAAACATGGTGCAAAACTGTTGTTTGCTTTTTGTGAAGCAACCGTGCCTAAAATAACTTTAATTACACGTAAGGCATATGGAGGTGCCTACGACGTGATGTCAAGTAAACATATTGGTGCTGATGTGAACTTTGCGTATCCAACTGCTGAAATTGCCGTGATGGGTTCAGAGGGAGCTGTAAATATAATCTTTAGAAATGCTTTATCGGATAAAGACAAGAAAAAAGCTGTGGATGATTATAAAAATACATTTGCAAATCCTTATAAAGCTGCTGAACTCGGATATATTGATGAAATAATTTATCCTAAACAAACACGATATAAACTGATACAAGCATTGGAAATGACCCGGAACAAAAGCAAATCCAATCCAAACAAGAAACATGGGAATATTCCACTATAAAATAAAAAAAAATATTATTTTAGCATTAAATTAAAAAAACATTATCTTTGCAGCCCTATTTAATAAATTTATTATCAAACTATTAAAATATAAAAGATATGACAAAAGCAGAAATTGTAGCAGAAATTGCTAATAAAACAGGAATTGAAAAAGTTGCTGTTCAGTCAACAGTTGAAACCTTAATGGAAACTGTAAAAAAATCCATGATTAATGGTGAAAATGTTTATTTAAGAGGCTTTGGCAGTTTTATCATAAAAAAAAGAGCTGAAAAAACAGGAAGAAATATTTCAAAAAACACTACTATTATTATTCCTGCTCATAATATACCTTCTTTTAAACCTGCTAAATCATTTGTTAACGAAGTTAAATCTAACGTAAAGTAGTACTAATTTTATTTATCTGAGTTATGCCTAGCGGGAAAAAGAGAAAACGACATAAGATGTCAACACATAAGCGTAAAAAACGCTTAAGAAAAAACAGACATAAAAAGAAATAAAAATTAATTTTTAATTTACTACATTATCACATAATGTGTAAAGATATTATGTGATAATGTTTTATTCCTTACAAATTATATATTTCTTCCCTGTTTATCTAATCACCACTGAGTTGATCAGTGTTCATATATTTATCTAAAATATTTTATTGTGGATAAGGAATTAATAATAAATTCAAGTTCTGCTGAAATTGATATAGCTCTGTTAGAGGATAAATTCCTTGTTGAATTACACAAAGAGAAAAATAATAATAACTATTCTGTAGGTGATGTTTACCTGGGAAGAGTAAAAAAAATTATACCGGGGCTTAATGCGGCTTTTGTAAATATTGGTTATGAAAAAGATGCATTTTTACATTATTTTGACCTTGGGCCACAGATAAAATCTTCAGACAAATTTACCAGAATTATACAATCATCAGGATCTGGACAATTTTCACTTGAAAAATTCAAACTTGAAGGTAATATTGAGAAAACCGGAAAAATTTCCCAGGTTCTGAGCACTAATCAGCAAATTTTAGTCCAAATAGCCAAGGAACCAATTTCAACAAAAGGACCTAGAATCTCCTCAGAATTATCTTTTGCAGGAAGATTTCTTGTGCTCATTCCGTTTTCTAACAGAATTTCTATCTCACAAAAAATCAAAAGTATTGAGGAAAGAAATCGTTTAAAAAGACTAATACAAAGTATCAAGCCTAACAATTTCGGAGTAATTATTCGTACGGTTGCTGAAAACATAGGTGTTGCCGATCTGGATACAGATATGAAAGACCTGCTGGAAAAATGGAATAATTTGACCAAAAAACTTGCTTCAGCAAAAGCACTTCAAAAAGTTTTCAGCGAACTTGACCTTACAACAGCTTTACTCAGGGATCTTCTTAACGAATCTTTTAATAATATTTACGTTGATAATCCTGTTCTTTACGAAGATGTTAAAAGCTACATCGGAACGTTTGCACCTCAAAAAATTGATATAGTCAAATTATACAAGGGCAAAAAACCAATTTTTGAATTTTACGGTATTGATAAACAAATAAAAAGTTCATTCGGTAAAACCGTAACCATAAAAAGCGGTATTTATTTGGTTATTGAACATACCGAAGCCCTGCATGTGATTGACGTTAACAGCGGACATAAAATTAACAAAGAGAACAGCCAGGAAACTAACGCTCTGGAAGTTAATCTTGAAGCAGCCACAGAAATAGCCCGACAACTTCGGTTGCGTGATATGGGCGGTATTATAGTTGTTGATTTTATTGATATGCATGAAGCAAAAAATCGCAAAGCACTCTTTCAGAAAGTTAAAGAGGAAATGGCAAAAGACCATGCCAAACATACTGTTTTGCCTCCAAGTAAATTTGGACTTGTACAAATAACACGACAAAGAGTCCGCCCGGAAATGAATATTGAAATTCTTGAAAAATGCCCGGTTTGTGATGGTTCAGGTAAAATAAAACCAAGCATAATTTTTACCGACGAAATTGAAAAAAATATTAAATATCTGCTCCACGACCAAAATGAACCTCAACTCACTCTGTCGCTGCATCCGTATTTATATGCATACCTTACCAAAGGTATTTTTTCGATCCAGATGAAATGGTTTTCTAAATTCAAAAAATGGATTAAAATACGCTCAATGCCTTCTTATCACTTCCTTGAGTATCATTTTTTTGATAAAAATAATGATGAGATAAAAATGTGATATATAATCCATCAAATAATATTCTATTTTATAAACCTATATTCTCATAAATACTGAGATGTAACTAATATTTTATATTTTTGCAATCATGGAAATAGTAGTAAGCGGAATAAGACCAACAGGTAATTTACATCTGGGAAATTACTTCGGTGCAATAAAAAATTTTATCAAAATGCAAGAAGAAAATAATTGTTATTTCTTTATTGCAGATTATCATTCATTAACAACACATCCTACTCCGGAAAACCTTCATGGGAGTGTTAAGCAAGTATTAGTTGAATATTTAGCTGCTGGATTAAATCCCGAAAAGGCAACAATTTATATTCAAAGTGACTTGCCCGAAGTATCAGAACTTTATCTTTTGCTTAATATGAATGCATATCTCGGCGAACTTGAAAGATGCACTTCTTTTAAGGAAAAAGTAAGGAAACAACCTGAAAATATTAATGCCGGACTTTTAACATATCCAACATTGATGGCTGCGGATGTTATTATCCATAAAGCTGCAAAAGTTCCTGTAGGAAAAGATCAGGAGCAAAACCTTGAAATGATGCGAACTTTTGCCAGACGATTTAACCGTATATACAAAACCGAATATTTCCCTATTCCAACAGCATATAATTTCGGGGAAGCCCTTGTTAAAATTCCCGGTTTGGACGGTGGCGGAAAAATGGGAAAATCAGAAGGCGAAGGAAATGCAATTTTTTTAGCAGATAAACCTGAAGTAATTCGCAAAAAAGTTATGAGAGCTGTTACTGATAGCGGGCCAACCAAAATAAACCAGAACAAGTCAGAGCCTATTGAAAACCTCTTTACATTGCTGAAAGTTGTTTCAACACCAGATACTGTAGCTCACTTTAATGACCTTTATAATAAATGTGAAATTCGTTATGGTGATTTAAAAAAACAATTAGCCGAAGATATAATTAACTTCACTGCACCTCTTCGTGAAAAAATTACCGAGTTATCAAAAAATAACGATTATTTACGAAAAGTTGTAAAACAAGGTGCTGATAAAGCCCGCGAAAGTGCTTCCAAAACTATTAAAGAAGTAAGAGAAATAATTGGTTTCAAAAAATTCTGATTAAAATGGATTCAAAAGAATTATTATCAATAATTATTAACTGGTTTTTAAGAATAGCTGTGATATTTTTTATCTTTCCGTTCTTTTATGATAATTATGTTAACATTAACTTAGAACAATCTTTTTGGAACTGGATAGTAAAAATATTATTAATAATCTTTTTTATTGGCTTGAGTTTAGCAATTATATTCCTGAAAAAATCAAGATTTTATAATTTAGGTTTTTTCCTTGTTTTTATTGGAAGTTTTTACAAAATTCTTAATATCGCTTTTCAAACAGGTTTGTCATTTGAGCAGATTAATTATTTTTTACTGATAATTGTTTCTATTTACTTTATGTCAAAAACCGAGCATTCCAGAAAAAAAAGAACTCATTAATAATATCGCTTTCAATTTTTATTCTGTAAGCCGCTTAGCAGTTCCAAACTGCTTAGCGGCTAAAGAGTAAATATCACCTCAAAACCATAAACTTCTGTTTTGCAATAAGCTTTTTATCACCTTTTAACACGGCAATATATAAACCATTACGCCATTTACTTACATCAATGTTTATTTGTTGCTGTCCTTTTGATATTTTTATTTCCTTTGCTTTACGCCCGAAAATATCATAAATTTGCAATATCTTT
>JAUWKH010000316.1 GCA_030614305.1 Bacteroidota bacterium | reverse complement strand
TTGAGGTAAAAATTTTAATTGATTCCTGGGGTGGTTTGGTTTCCGAATCTTTTTTTGTTGACCTGATAAAATTTGGCGGTGAAGTAAGATTTTTTGAAAAGATCAAGTACAATTTTGATTTTTTCACCCGCAGCCACAGGCGTAATCACAGGAAAATATTGGTGATTGATGATTATATCACATATATTGGTTCTTCTAATATTACTGAATATAATTTAAACTGGCGAGAACTTGTTTTAAGATTAAAAAGTGACATTGCAGTTAGTTTTAAAAAACTTTTTAAACAGGATTTCAAAGTATATAATAAATATGTTTTTGATAAAGCAAAAAATTCAAGGATTGTAAAATATAAAAATTTTGAGATATTGCGTGATGTTTCATCCATCCCGGTACAAAGAATTAAAAAGAGATATGTTCAGTTATTTAAAAAAGCACAAAAGCAGATAATTATTGAAACTCCTTATTTTCTCCCGGGTTTTTTATTAAGAAAAGCATTGATGGATGCCGGAAAACGAGGAGTTGATGTAAAAGTTATTATTCCCAAACATTCGGATGTGGGCCTGGTTGATATATTAAGAAACAAATATCTTGGAATTTTATATAAGAATAAAGTTAATTTCCTGCTATACACCCCTCATAATTTACATGCAAAAGCTTTGTTGATTGATGATGATATATTCTCAATAGGTTCTGCAAATTTTGACTATCGCAGTTTTAGGTATATGTACGAAATTATTTTATTAGGTTCTGACCAGGAAATTATCTCACAATTAAAAAAGCACATATCAAAAACTATAAAGGGCTCGGAAAATTTTAGCTATGAAGCATGGCATAGACGCCCAATGATCAATAAATTTTTTGAATGGATTTTGCTTCCTTTCAGGCATCTACTTTAGTAGTGCGTTCTTTAATTGGACTTACATGAAATTTATTATAGATTTTTTCTTTAGACAAGGCAAAATTCTTTAGCATAGCCGTAGCTACGGTAAATAATTTTAACGCAGTATAAAGGAAAAAAATAAATAAATTTGTAATGATAATTAGAGAACGCACTACTAGTTACTTCCTGTCAAAAAACGGATTTTTTGATGTGGCACTCAAGGGAATCACATAAACAATTTTAACATCCTCTCCTAAAAGTCCTAATTCAATAACAGCTTGTCCGGCTGTGTACATGATACGGTTATCAACCCTGTTGTCCATTGCCACACTTACAGCAGAGCCAATTGCAATACCCAGATCGCCTGTATTAAAAACGCAGGGAATTTCAGGAAATTTATTTTTTTCATCACAATTTTTAAAGCCGCACATGCCGCATTTTTTCAAACCAACTGAAGATATTTTTGTGCCGATAAGAACCATTGAAGGTGAATCCAAAATATTTTTTGCATCCCTGAGAAACGACGGAACATCGTGTTTTTCGCCTATTTCAATCATTTTTTCAGAAATTTCTTCAATTTCTTTTTGTTCAGCTATAGTAATGATAATATTATCAACTCCTCTTGCCTTTGGTGCTGTTCGTGCAGCAATACACATTTTCTTTGCTATTGCAAGCAATGTTTCTTTATTGATATTTTCTTCTTTTATTAACGTCATAATTTATTAAATTTTGATGGTGAAATTAATAAAAATCCTATCTTTGTTCATAATTTTTTTACCGAATTAATAACCATTTAATAATTTATTTAATATGACAGAAAAGATGACTTCTCAAATCGCAATGGAACTTGAAGACAAGTATGGTGCACACAATTATCATCCCTTACCGGTAGTTTTATCAAAAGGCGAAGGTGTTTACGTTTGGGACGTTGAAGGAAAAAAATATTTTGATTTTCTTTCGGCATATTCCGCAATTAATCAGGGGCATTGCCACCCCCGAATTGTTGGAGCTTTGGTTGATCAGGCAAGAACATTAACCCTCACTTCAAGGGCTTTTTATAATGATTCACTTGGTCCTTATGAAAAATTCATTACCGAATATTTCGGATATGATAAAATGCTCCCTATGAATACCGGAGCCGAAGCAGATGAAACTGCATTAAAATTATGCCGTAAATGGGCTTATGAAAAGAAAGGCATCCCTGAGAATGAAGCAAAAATTATTGTTTGTGAGAATAATTTTCATGGCAGGACAATCACGGTTATTTCCATGTCAACAGATCCGCTTGCAAGAAAAAACTTTGGTCCTTTCACTCCCGGATTTATAACTATCCCGTACAATGATATTCCTGCATTAAAAAAAGCGTTGGAAGACCCGAATGTAGCCGGGTTTTTAGTTGAACCGATCCAGGGTGAAGCAGGCGTTTACGTCCCTGCCGAAGGATATCTGAAAACCGCTTATGATTTGTGTAAAGAAAAAAATGTTTTATTTATTGCCGACGAAGTTCAGACAGGTATTGCACGCACAGGGAAATTACTGGCATGCGACTATGAAAATGTCAGACCCGATATTCTGATTTTAGGTAAAGCATTATCAGGTGGCGTTTATCCGGTTTCTGCTGCTTTAGCTGATGATAATATTATGATGTGCATTAA
>JAUWKH010000020.1 GCA_030614305.1 Bacteroidota bacterium | reverse complement strand
GGCAATGCTCGATTTTTGATTCTCGAAATAGCTAAGGCTATTCCTGTGAGTCAAAAATCTGCGCTCACCTTTACTCTTTGTATTTTGACTTCTCATGACGAAAAACTTATGAATTAATCAGGTTAGAACAATATTCTCACTAAGGCTCTTTTTTTAATGACTAATATTCAAACAAATAATAAATTTCTAATAATTTATATAAAATTTCGGGTTACCTTTTTATGAATATTTGGATTAAGCTATTAGTAGAAGTATATTTGTAATCAAGAAAATGATAATTTTCAACTATTTATTTAATGAATAAATATAAAATAATAATTCTTTGTTTGTTTGTTTTTGGTGTAAATATTTTTCTATCTGCAACAAATCAAAACAGAATTGATAGTCTGAAAACAGAACTAAAGAATTCTAATGATTCTGTTAAAATAATAATCTATAATCAACTTGCCAAAGAACATATTTTCAATTCACCGATAAAATCACAATCATACGCAGAATTTGCATTACTTCTCGCTAAAGAAATAAATAATATTCAAGGTCAGGCAATAGCTCTAAACAATTTAGGAGAGTCAAATTATTTTCAAAATAAATATGATAAATCACTTAATTATTACTTTAAGTCATTATTTTTATTTAAGGAACTAAACGACACAAATAAAATTTCGGAATTATCAATAAATATCGGAAATACATACTGCGAACTTGCTGAATATGATAAAGCATTGAAATATCTTGAAAATGCTTTAACAATACAACAAGAAATGAATTCAAAAGAAGACATTGCTTTAATCTATAATTATATCGGTTTAGTTTATGATTATAAAAGCGAATACAAAGAGGCAATGGAGTATTTTTTAAAAGCCCTGAAAATTGAAGAAGAATTAGGTAATAAAGAAGGAATTTCAAATGTTTCAAACAATATGGCTAATATATACAGCGTATGGAGAAACTATGAAAAAGCATTGTATTATTACCTGAAATCTTTTAAAATTGAAGAAGAACTTGAAAACAAAGGAGGGATTGCCATTGCCTTAAACAATATCGGCATTGTTTACCACGATTGGAAAAATTACGATAAGGCTTTGGAATACTATGAAAAAGGATTAGATATTGAAAAAGAATTAAAAAACAAATCCGGAATTGCAAAATCACTTAATAATATTGCAATAATATTTGATGAAAAAGGAGAACATGAAAAAGCACTTGAATATTATACTCAATCATTAAAATTAGAAGAAGAATTAAATAATAAAATCGGGATTTCAATTACATTAAGCAACATTGGTGAACATTTTGAAGAAAGAGGAAATTTCAATAAAGCCTTAGAATATTATAATAATTCACTGAAAATTGATAAAGAAATTAACAATTCTGTTGGGTTCGGACAAACATATAACCAATTAGGCAACCTATATGTTAAATTAAAAGATTATAACATAGCTTTGAAATATTATAACAATAGCCAGAAAATTGTTAAACCGTTAAACATTATTGAAACCATCACAGAAAACTACAAAGGATTAGCTAATACATATGCTCTTCTTGGAAATCACAAAAAAGCTTTTCATTATTCAAACCTATATCACAATCTGAAAGATTCAATTTTTAATAAAAGCATGCATAAGCAGCTAACAATAATTCAATCAGGATTTGAAGCTGAAAAAAGGGAAAATGAAATAGAAATTTTGAGCAAAAACAAACAATTACAAGAACATGAAATTAAAGAAAATCAAATCAAGCTTGAAAACCAAAGGATTTTAATGTTTATATTGATTGCAGGTATTGTAGTTGTTATAGTTTTCGCAATTATTTTTTTCAAACAACTTTATCAGAAAAATAAAGCCAATAAAATGTTGAACCTGCAAAACATTGAAATTAGAAAAAACAGGTTAAAACTAATAAAATCCAAAGAAAAAGCTGAAGAATCCGACAGACTAAAATCTGCATTTTTAGCTAATATGTCACACGAAATAAGAACACCGATGAACGGAATACTTGGCTTTGTTGAATTACTTGATGAAGACGATATTGATAACGAACAAAAAAGCACTTTTATTAATTTAATAAGAGAGAATGGAAGACAACTCTTAAATTTAATAAACGACATAATTGACATATCAAAAATTGAAGCAGGGCAATTAAACATAAACAAAAACGATTGCGACATTAATATGCTTATGTATGAAGTTTATCAGTTTTTTAACGAAAATAAGGATATTTATGATGATGATAAAATTGTATTTCTCTTTAACAAAGAAAATAAAATTGAAAATTTATTTATTTCTGTTGATGAACTTCGTTTAAAACAGGTGTTTATTAATCTTATAGGAAATGCTTTTAAATATACCGGTAAAGGATATATTGAATTTGGTTATTCATTTCCAAACAAAAAAATCATACAATTTTACGTAAAAGATACTGGTATAGGAATACCGGAAGATAAATTTGAATTTATTTTTGACCGTTTCCGTCAGGTTGATGACTCCTTTACAAGAAAATATGGAGGTACGGGACTTGGATTGGCTATTTCAAGAAGATTAATAAATCTAATGGACGGCAGAATGTGGGTTGAATCTGTGGCAGGAAAAGGTTCTACATTTTTCTTTAGCTTACCATTCATCCCTGTTTCAAAATCAGTAGAAATTCCTGAAAAACAGAATAATCTAACAATAAATAAAAACTGGGAAAAAAAAACAATTCTTATTGCCGAAGACGTAGATTCAAACTATCAATACCTTGAAGCCTACCTTAATAAAACAAAAATTGATATTTTAAGAGCAAAAAACGGTAAAGAAGCTATTAGAATTTGTAAAGAAAAAATAGATATTAACATTATATTAATGGATATACAAATGCCTGTATTAAACGGAATTGATGCCGCAATAGAAATAAAGAAATTTCTAAATAAAATTCCAATAATTGCTCTTACAGCTTACGCAGTACAGGACAAACTTGAAGAAATTTCAAAAGGACCTTTTGAGGACTCCCTTACCAAACCTATCAATACCAACGATTTGTTATCAGCCTTGAATAGACATATTCTTTAAAAGCAATTCATCAATCCTTTAAATCTTTTCCTCTACAAATAATCTGAAAAATATCAATAATCCGGTATAAATCTAATTTTATATTTATATTTGCACATCCAAAAATATAAAACAATATATTAATGAATATTACAAAAAAAGATACAGGTGAATTAACAGCCACAGTTAAAATTGAAATAAATGAAGATGATTATCGTAATCCGGTAAATAAAACGCTTAGGGATTATCAAAGAAAAGCTAATATGCCAGGATTCAGACCGGGTAAAGTTCCATTTGGAGTGATAAACAAAATGTATGGAAAGGGTGTTTTAGCAGAAGAGGTTAACAAAATTTTATCCGATTCATTAGCCAAATATATTACTGACAACAAAATTGATATTTTGGGAAACCCTTTGCCGAATACTGAAAAAAATCAAAAAATTGATTTTGAACATCAAACAGAATTCGAATTTTATTTTGATATAGGTATATCACCAAAATTTGACCTTAATTTATCTGATGAAATTAAGATTGATTATTACAAAATAAAAGTTGACGATACTGTAGTTGATAAATATTTAATTGACCTTTGCAAAAGACACGGCAAAGTCACAAATCCTGATAAAGCTGGCGAAGGAGATGTTGTTTATGGTGAAATTTTACAATTGGACGATTCAGGAAATATTTTGGAAAAAGGTATAAATAACAAGACTTCTATAGGCTTGGATTATATAAAATTAAAAACCGTAAAGAATAAATTTATCGGGCTTACAAAAGGAGATAAAGCGGTTTTTAATCCTTTAAAAGCAACAAAAAGTGCAATTGACACATCTACAATGCTGGGAATTTCAAAAGAAGAAGCTGAAAAACTTGATGATGATTTTCAGTTTACAGTTGAAGAAATTTCAAGTGTAACTCCTGCAGCAATAAATAAAGAATTATTTGATAAGGTATATCCGCATAATAATATTAATGATGAAAAACAACTGCGGGAAAAAATAAAAAATGATGCAATTGTTTCGTTTGCAACAGAAAGCGAAAGACAATTCATGAATAATACAATAAAAAAATTAATTGAAGTGTCTGAAATAAAAATACCTGATGAATTTATGAAAAAATGGCTGTTGGAAAGCAACAAAGATAAAATAACCAAAGAACAGCTTGACACTCAATACGACAATTATTCCGAAACATTTAAATGGCAGTTAATTGAAAATAAAATATTAACCGATAATAAAATTGAGGTAAAGGAAGAGGATATAAAGAATCATATCAGGGAATATTTCATTCATCAAATGCCAGAAAAAAACAAAGAAGCTGAAGAAAGACTTAATGAGATTGTCAACTCTATAATGCAAAATAAAGAAGAAGTGAAAAAAATCTATGACAGATTACTTGAGAATAGATTAATGTATCTTTTCAAAACTACACTTAAATTAAATGATAAAAATATCAGTTACGAGGAATTTGTTAAATTAGCTACCAAAAAAAATTAAATATTAAGCCATGAATAATGATGAATTTAAAAAATATGCAATAAAAGGCAGAGGAATAAGTAGTTTAACTCTTGAGAAATACATCTTGGTATCGGGAAATTACATTTCACCTACTATCATTGAAGAGCGCCAGATGAATATTGCTACAATGGATGTTTTTTCAAGATTAATGATGGACCGGATAATATTTCTTGGTGTACCTATTGATGATTATGTAGCCAATATAATTCAGGCACAATTGCTTTACCTTGATTCTGTTGATCCGAAAAAAGACATTCAGATTTATTTGAACACCCCAGGCGGTTCAGTATATCCAGGATTAGGAATTTACGATACAATGCAATATATTTCTTCGGATGTAGCGACAATCTGCACAGGAGTAGCAGCTTCAATGGGAGCAATTCTTTTATGCGCAGGAACTAAAGGAAAACGTACTGCATTAAAACATTCAAGAATACTTATTCACCAGCCTATGGGTGGTGCACAAGGACAGGCTTCTGACATTGAAATTACTGCCCGCGAAATTCAAAAACTTAAAAAAGAACTTTACGAAATACTCGCTTTGCATTCGGGTCAGACATACAAAAAAATATGGAAAGATTCTGACAGGGATTATTGGATGACAGCACAGGAAGCTAAAGAATACGGAATGATTGATGAGGTTCTTAAGAAAAATAAAAAATAGAATTACATTTTAAATGATATACGTTATACGTTTTATTCTTTTTTAATTGTATAACTTATAACAAATTTGATACAATAATAATACTATTAACAATTATTATTATGGCAAAAAAAACTGATTCTTGTTCATTCTGCGGCAGGAAAAAATCCGATACAAATGTACTCATAGCAGGGTTAAATGCTCATATCTGCGATTATTGTGTTGATCAAGCTCAACAAATTGTAAAAAAAGAAATGCCTGCCAAATACCACATTGACTCTCATGATGTTAAACTTCTTAAACCTTTTGAAATAAAAAATCACCTCGACCAATATGTTATCGGGCAGGAAGAAGCCAAAAAAGTTTTAGCTGTTGCAGTCTATAATCATTATAAAAGAATTAACCAGCCTCAGTCAAAAGCTAAAGATCAGGATGTTGAAATTGAAAAATCTAATATAATTATTGTTGGCGATACTGGAACCGGTAAAACTCTTTTAGCGAGAACCATAGCAAAAATGCTTCATGTGCCGTTTTGTATTGCTGATGCAACAGTTTTAACTGAAGCAGGTTATGTTGGCGAAGATGTTGAAAGTATTTTATCAAGATTGCTTCAGGTAGCCGATTATAATGTAGAAGCTGCCGAAAAAGGCATAATTTTTATTGATGAGATAGACAAAATATCCAGAAAAAGTGATAACCCTTCAATAACCCGCGATGTTTCGGGTGAGGGTGTTCAACAAGCATTGCTGAAACTTCTTGAAGGAGCTGTTGTTAATGTACCTCCGCACGGAGGACGCAAGCATCCCGAACAAAAAATGATACAAATAAATACACAAAATATTCTCTTTATTACAGGAGGTGCATTTCATGGTATTGATAAAATTATTGGTTCGCGATTGCAAACCAATATTATCGGCTACAATACCAATAAAGAAAAAGAAAAGATTGATAAAGATAATATGCTGCAATACATCGCACCATCCGATTTAAAATCTTATGGACTGATACCTGAAATTGTCGGTCGTTTACCGGTTATCACTTATTTGCATCCTTTAAAAGAAGAAACATTAAGACGAATTCTTACAGAACCTAAAAATGCACTTGTAAAGCAGTTTACAAAGTTATTCGAAATGGATAATATTAAACTAAATTTTGATGAAAATGTTTTGAATTATATTGTTGACAGATCCATTGAATCCAAACTTGGTGCCCGTGGATTACGTTCAATTATTGAAATAATTTTAACTGATGCAATGTTTGAATTGCCTTCAAATAATAAATCAAAAGAACTGAATATTACACTTTCATACGCTGAGAAAAAATTTAATAAAACAAACACTTCAAGGCTTAGAGTGGCTTAGCAATAGTTATTTAACAACTTAGCAGTGGCAGCAGCAACGGCAGCAGGCAGTCGGCAATTTTCTGTTTTTTTTTCAGCCTTGTGTCTTATTCCATTATAATAAGAAATCATCATCCGGTATTAATTATTAACAATTTCTCCTATAATGGTGTCTTTACAAATTAATTTGTGAAATTCTTTTAATGGCATAATTATTGATTTTTCTCAGATTATTTAATGAAAAAATTTATTTGCATATTAAGTTTTTTAATAATAGCCTCGAACCAGGGTTTTTCGCAGGAAAACGATAGAATAGTTGTTTTTGCACGTATTATTGATGGAGATACTGTTCCAATAATCAAGCTTCCTGAAATAAATGTATATTCATTTAAAATTATTAAAAGCAAAAGAAAAGCCCGGAAACTAAGCCGCCTTATTAAAAATGTTAAAAAGGTTTATCCCTATGCAAAATTGGCAGGAATAAAGTTGCAAGAATATAATGAAATATTCTTAACTATGTCAAGTGAGAAGGAAAAACGAAAACTTATTCGACAGGTTGAAAAAGAGCTTAAAGATGAATTTGGTGATGATCTACGCAGCCTGACATTTTCGCAGGGAAAAATTCTGATTAAACTTATTGACAGGGAAACAGGAAATTCATCATTTGAATTAGTTCAGGAACTACGAGGTAAATTTATTGCTTTTTTCTGGCAAACTTTTGCAAAAATTTTCGGCTATAACTTAAAAACAAAATACGATCCGGAAGGCGAAGATAAAAATATTGAAATAATTGTTTTAATGATTGAAAACGGATCAATTTAGATTATAATTTATTTCCCTCTCCCCTGCAATACAATTAAGACAGTATAAATCAAAATTTTAAAATCCATTGCCAGCGACATATTTTCAATATATAGAATATCAAATTTCAGACGGTCAGTCATTTCATCCACATTTGAGGCATATCCGTATTTTACTTGTCCCCATGAAGTTATTCCAGGTTTAACTTTATGCAGTAATTTATAATGAGGTGACTGTTCAACAATCTTATCAATATAAAACTGGCGTTCCGGCCGAGGACCTACTAATGACATATCACCTTTTAAAACAGTATAAAACTGTGGGATTTCATCTAATCTTACTTTTCTTAAAAATTTTCCGAAAGCAGTAATCCTGTTATCATTCTCGGATGATAATTGAGGTCCGTTTTTTTCAGCATCAGCATACATTGACCTGAATTTATGCATATGAAATACCTTACCATGTATTCCAACACGTTCTTGTGAAAATAAAATCGGACCCTTTGAAGATAATTTTATTCCAATAGCAGTAAAAGCATAAAAAGGAATTAATAAAATCATTGCAATAACCGAAACAACAATATCTATTATTCTTTTTAATGATTGCTGCCATGCAGGCATTAAATCAGGGGAAATCTGGATAAGTGGAGTATGAAAAATTGAAGTCATCTTTACTGCTCCCATCAAATAATCCTGCATCATAGGAATAATTTTGATGATAACATTTGTTTCTTCAAGCTCGGTAATTATTTCCTCAACAGTCTTGTGCTCATTTCTTTCAATCGCGATTACTACTTCTTTTATATTATATTTTTTAATTATTGATTTTAAATCTTTATAATGTCCCAAACGAGGTAAATATTTGGCTATCTTATAATCATCATAATGAATGGCATTAACAAAACCAACAAAAATATTTCCCGAAGATTTTTCCTGATTTTCAATCTGTTCATATATTGATATTGCATTTCCATTACTTCCAACTATAATAGTATTAAATCCTATTATCCTGTTGTGAATTTTATAAACCGTTATTGAGGTTAAAATCAACCTGAAAAAATAGGTAAATGAAAATTGAAGCAGGTATAATACTATAAATGATTGGTAATATGATTTATAAGAAATAATAATATCATCCAGTATCAGTGCGAAAAATATTATAATAACTCCAATAAACGATACCAACACTGTTTGCCCAAATTCTTTTAACCTTGATTTCCTGTATATTTTCCGGTAAGTACCTATTAAAACATAAAGTAATAACCAGAAAAGAGGAACAGCTATAATACCTATCCAGAATTTTTCATCTCCAAGAATATCTTCCCAATTACTGAAAACCTGGGGATTTACGGTGTATTTTCTATAAATAAAGAATATACTCCAGGCAAGTGCAGCAGACACAAAATCAGCTATCACATATTTTATTACCTGTCGTTTTTTATTCATTCTATTATAATTATTCTTTTATCTGTTATCTGTGAACTAATTTAATATTATCAAACAATAATTCAACTTGCGTTATTCCAATCTCATTATTTGCTTGAAAATATACTTTAAAATCATTAGCATCAGTTGATCCGCTTACAGTAGGAGTAAAATTAATATATATTTTCTTCCAACTATCTGTATTATTGAGAATTATAATCGGTATTTGTTCAATCTGACTGATTGATTGTGCATATACACCAATAACAACTAAATTATTGATTTTAAAATTAAGCTCTAAAAATACAGGTGAACCAAGTCCTGGCAATTCATAGGAATCTTTTGTGGCAATTTCCAAAAAATTGCGTGAAATATCCAAATAAGAAACACCTGAATAATGTCCCTGAAATACTAAAGGTGAATTATAAGCAGTTGTATCAATTGTTGTATCGCTTTTTGTTGTAGGTTCTAATGAGATACTTCCGGATTCAAAATCTTCCATCCATGTAAACTGAGTATTCGACATATATTGAGTTGTTGGATTTACAGTATCAATATTATCAATAATAAAATTAAAATTTTCATAAATAATTGATTCATAAAACGGATAAGGTATTCGAGTGGCTGCAATTCCATTCATTTTAATACCCGGCTTTAATGTTAGTTTATGAGTACCTTCCTTTAAAACAGGAAAGGTTGCCGGCAATTCAAAAACACCGATTAAGTTATCATCAACATAAACCCAAACATCAAAAATACTATGTGAAGCAGTTCCTTGCAGTTCATAATCTGTAACTAATCCTATTGAATCAATATGAAGATAAGATGGAATGGTTTGCTCGGATTCAAATTTATCACATGAAATAAATAAAATCAAAAAGGGCAAAAAACTAATCACTAATAATAGTTTACTCCATGTAAAATTCATATATCCGGCTTTTGGAAAATTATTATTGCCCAAAATATTTCAACGTTATTTATTTAAATATATTGTCTGATTTTTATTAAGATTTCTGACTAATCTTATAAAATTTACTATAAATTATTTATCGACAATTTTAACTTTTCAATTATCCTGTATGCAACGTCCAATGCGTTATAACCATCATTAATAGTTACCTGTGGTATTGTGTTATCAACTATTGATTTGTAAAAATACTCCAATTCGGTTTTTATAGCATTAATCGGTTTTATTTGTGGTTTATCAAAAAATATTTGTTTTGAACCTTTATTCTTGCCGAGATCAATAATCATTGCAAACGGATCATCAATTTTTCCTTTAATATCTTTCATACGAATAATTTCAGCTTCTTTGCTTAAAAAATCCACTGAGATATATGCATCACGTTGAAAGAACCTTGATTTACGCATATTTTTCATTGATATTCTGCTTGCAGTGAGGTTAGCCACACAACCATTATCAAACTCAATCCTTGCATTAGTGATATCGGGAGTATCGCTTACTACAGCAACACCACTTGCACTTATCTTTTTAATATTTGATTTTACTACGCTTAAAACAATATCAATATCGTGTATCATTAAATCAAGAACAACAGGTACATCAGTACCACGCGGGTTGAATTGTGCCAAACGGTGAGTTTCAATAAACATAGGCTGAGTAAAATATGGTTTTGCTGCAATAAAGGCAGGATTAAACCTTTCAACATGCCCGACCTGAACTTTTACATTTGCCTCGTCAGTAAGGGAAATTAACCGATTGGCTTCCTCAGGCGTTGTAACTACCGGTTTTTCTATAAAAACATTTTTAAACTTTTTCAATGCTTTTACAGCACAGTTAAAATGTGAAACCGTTGGTGTTACAATATCTACCACATTAACAGCTTCAATAAGACTATCAATGGAATTGAAATATTTAATACCAAATTCTTTTTCTACTTTTTCAGCATTAACTATATCAGGATCATAAAACCCAACTAATTGATATTCCTGAATTTCTTTTATACACTTTATATGTATTTTACCAAGATGCCCTGCACCTAAAACTCCAATTTTCAGCATTTATTAAAATTTTTGCAAATGTAATTTTATTTACTTATTATAAATTATAATTTTGTAAAAAATTATTTATTAAACTATTAACATAAAATGATTGACTCATACAAACACAAAGGCTTAAGAAAAAAATTAGTTGAAGGTATAAGAGACAAAGGAATACAGGATGAAAATGTTTTAAAAGCAATTGAAAGACTTCCGCGACATTTTTTTATGGATTCATCATTTCTTAAATTTGCTTATCAGGATAATCCTTTTCCTATTGCTTCGGGACAAACTATTTCTCAACCATATACAGTAGCTTTTCAAACAGAACTTTTAAAAATTAAGAAAGGGGATAAAGTATTGGAAATTGGCACCGGATCGGGTTATCAGGCATGTGTTTTAATAGAATTAGGTGCTAAAGTCTTTTCAATCGAACGGCAAAAAAAATTATATCAGAAGTCAAAAATTTTTCTTCCTTCAATAGGTTATAATCCAAAGTTATTTTACGGTGATGGATATAAAGGACTGCCTACTTTTGCACCTTTTGATAAAATTCTTATTACTGCGGCTGCCCCATTTGCTCCAAAAAACCTGATAGAACAATTAAAAATCGGTGGTATTCTTGTAGCTCCTGTCGGCAACTCCGATTTTCAAATTATGAAAAGTATTGTTAAAACTTCTGAAAACACCACTGAAGAATACGAACATGGAACATTCAGGTTTGTGCCTCTGCTGAAAGATAAAGCTGATGACTAAATAATATTTATACTATCTTTGCGTTTAAATTCATTAATTAATATTATTAACCAATTAAATCTTTAAAAATGAAAAAACTAAGTTATTTATTCATAGCAGTTATTTTGTCGGGACTTACAATTATATCTGCTTGTAAAAAAAGCGATGATGATACTGTTGATAAAAAACCAACCATTAGT
>JAUWKH010000211.1 GCA_030614305.1 Bacteroidota bacterium | reverse complement strand
CCTGAAAAACACAATGCTATGAACGCCGAAATGATAGCTGAAATTATTGATTGTTTTTTTGAAATCAATAATATGCCTGAAGTACGAGTAATATTACTCAGGGGGCGGGGAAAATCATTTTGTGCCGGTGCTGACTTGAATTATATGAAAGGCATAGCTGAATTCGGTTATGACGAAAATTATCACGACAGTTTACAATTAGCTAAATGCTTTAATGTAATTTATACTTGTCAAAAACCTACAATTGCCATTGTGCAGGGTGCTGCCATTGGCGGAGCAAACGGATTACTTGCTGCCTGTGATTTTGTTTATTGTACAGATGAAACAAAATTTGCTTTCTCAGAAGTGAAACTCGGCATTGTTCCTGCCACTATTTCGCCTTATGTTGTAAAACGAATTGGTGAATACGGAGCAAGAGACTTGATGCTGACCGGAAGAAGGTTTCTGGGTAAAGAAGCAGAATATTACAGATTGGTAAATAAATCTTTACCCGCTGAAGAACTGGAAGACCAAATAAATTCAACTATAAAAGTATTAATGTCAAGCGGACCGGATGCAATAGCTGCCTGCAAACTGTTACTTTATAATATTTCAAATAAAATAAATTTTGTTAATTCCATTGATTACACAGCAAATCTAATTGCTGAGTTACGCGCTTCTAAAGAAGGACAGGAAGGTATGGCTGCCTTTCTTGAAAAAAGAAAACCCAACTGGGTAAAATAGATTATTTGAATATGATAATTTTATTTCCTCTCTTGAGGAAAAGATTACAGAAAAATAAAATATGAAAAAACGACCGATAAAATTCAGTTTGATATACCGCGACATGTGGCAGTCTTCAGGGAAATATGTTCCCCGTGTTGACCAATTAAAAAAGATTGCCCCCGTTATAATTGATATGGGATGTTTCTCAAGAATTGAAACAAACGGAGGAGCTTTTGAACAAGTAAACTTACTTTACGGAGAAAATCCCAACAAAGCTGTCCGTGAATGGACAAAACCATTTAATAAAGCAGGCATTCAAACACACATGCTTGAAAGAGCATTAAACGGCATACGAATGTTTCCTGTACCTGCTGATGTCCGCCACTTAATGTATAAAGTTAAAAAAGCACAAGGTACAGATATTGCAAGATCATTCTGCGGATTAAATGACCCGAGAAACCTTGAGCTCTCAGTAAAATATGCTAAAGAAGCCGGGATGATATCCCAGGCAGCATTGAGTATCACTCATTCAAAAATCCATAGTGTTGATTATTTTATGGATGTGGTTGACAAAGCTGTTGAATTCGGAACAGATGAAATTTGCCTGAAAGATATGGCAGGTGTCGGACGACCTGCAACATTAGGTAAATTAGTCAAAGCTGTTAAAGACAAATATCCCGATATTATAGTCCAGTATCACGGGCATTCAGGTCCCGGATTTTCAGTTGCTTCAACGTTGGAAGTCGCTAAAGCCGGAGCTGATTATATTGATGTTGCAATGGAGCCGCTGTCATGGGGAATGGTCCATCCTGATGTGATCACAATTCAGGCTATGCTTAAAGATGCAGGTTTTGACGTCCCTGAAATCAATATGAAAGCATATATGGAAGCCCGTGCTTTAACACAAAGTTTTATTGATGATTTTCTTGGGTATTTTATTAATCCTAAAAATAGATTTCTCTCATCATTGATGATACAATCAGGTCTGCCCGGCGGAATGATGGGAAGCCTGATGGCTGATCTAAAAGGTGTTCAGGATGGTATAAATTATTCTTTAAAAGCCAGTAATAAACAAGAACTTTCGGAAGATGATCTCCTTATAAAATTATTTGACGAAGTTGCCTATGTCTGGCCCAAATTAGGATATCCGCCTCTGGTTACACCATTCAGCCAGTATGTAAAAAATGTAGCACTTTTAAATATCGTTCAGTTGGCAAAAGGAGAAGAAAGATATTCTATGATGGATCAAACCACCTGGGACATGATACTTGGAAAAGCAGGTAAACTACCTGGTCCGTTAGCTCCTGAAATAATCAATCTTGCAGAAAAACAAAAAAGGGAATTTTATACCGGAATACCACAGGATGCATATCCCGATGTACTGGATAAGTATCGCAAAGAAATGAAAAAAAATAAATGGAATTTGGGTGAAAATGATGAAGAACTGTTTGAGTTCGCCATGCATGAAACCCAATACAGAGATTATAAATCCGGTCTTGCAAAAAAAAGATTTGAAGAAGAAATTCAAAAATTAAAATCACAAAGTTCAACAATAAAAACAACAATCAACGTGAAAGAAAAACAAATCCCCAACCGGAATTCTTATTATAAAGATAAAGTAAATTATCCTATTGCAATGGTTGCATTCCTTCTATACAGCCTTAATAAAAAATTGATCTCTGAAGAGCAACCGGTTAAAAATGAACATAATATATGGGAAACTATCGGATATTGGAGAAATTTGATGACCATTAATTTAACTTACAAAGAAGAAAAATATCCGGTAATCGTTAATAAAGCCAAAGATAATGAATATGAATTTGAGATATCAGACAACATATATAATTCAAAATTAGAATTTATAACTAAAGGCGAACTTGATTTTACTATTAAAAAAAACACTTATCTGGCAACAATTTCAAAAGGTGAAGAAGGAAAAACAAAAATTACAATAAATGGTGAGAATTTTCAAATGTCCAGGAATGACCTTTTAGAACAGGAGGCAGTTTCACATGGAGAAGAAGAACTCATGGCAGATGAAGAATCCCACATCATTTCACCTATTCCGGGAAGAATATTCAAGATAAATGTTAAAGAAGGTAATAAAATTAAAAAAGGTGATGTTGTAATAGTTATTGATGCCATGAAAATGGAAAACAACATTGTTTCAAAAAAAGATGCAGTTATAAAGAAAATTCTTGTTACCCTTGATGAAATGGTTGATGCAGGTGTTTCATTAATAGAAATTGAATAAAATGAAGCTATAAACAAAATAAAAAAGATATGAATTTTGAATTGACAGAAGAGCAACAACTAATCAGGGAAACAGTAAGGGATTTCGCAGAGAGGGAAATAAAACCGGTAGCTAAAGAGCTTGATGAAAAGGAAGAGTTTTCAATTGAATTAACAAATAAAATCGGCGAACTCGGGTTATTTGGCATGTATTTACCCGAAAAATACGGTGGACAAGGTTTGGATAATTTATCTTACATAATTGCAGTTGAGGAAATTGCAAGAGTTGACGGCTCACAGGCAGCAACACTTGCTGCACATAATTCGCTTGGAATAGGACCGCTTTACTATTACGGAACAGAAGAACAAAAAATGAAATACCTTCCTCAACTTTGCACAGGTGATGCTCTTTGGGGATTCGGACTTACAGAACCCGATGCCGGCTCAGATTCCAGAGGAACAAAAACCAAAGCAATACTGGAAAACGGAGAATGGATAATTAACGGATCAAAGATTTTCATTACTAATGGTTCATCGGATATTTCCATTGGTTCAACTGTTCAGACAGTATCCGGTGAAAAAGACGGGAAAAAAGAATTCACTTGTATTATTGTTGAAAAAGGAACGCCCGGATTTAAGCAAGCAACCATGCATGGCAAGATGATGTGGAGAGCTTCAGACACAGCCGAACTTTATTTTGATGATTGTAAAGTGCCTAAAGAAAACCTCTTAGGTAAAATCGGGCAAGGCTCAAAGATTATGTTAAGCACACTTGACAACGGAAGATTGTCAATAGCTGCAATGGGCTTAGGTTGTGCACAGGGAGCTTTTGAACTGGCATTACAATATTCTCAGGAACGAAAACAATTCGGTAAACCAATATGTAAATTCCAGGTCAATGCTTTTAAACTTGCAGATATGGCAACAAAAATCGAACTGGCTCGTAACCTGCTTTACAAAGCATGCTGGCTGAAAGACAACAATAAACCTTTCGGGAAAGAAGCTGCAATGTCAAAACTTTAT
>JAUWKH010000373.1 GCA_030614305.1 Bacteroidota bacterium | reverse complement strand
GTATTGGCATAAGCTTCAAAACTTTGGTGAAGAGTAGAAATAAAAAGAATATTTCTGTTTTTATCATTGACAAACTCTGCTAACTGTTGGATAAAGTACAATTCCCTTTCCGGTTCGTGCTTGGCTGCATATTCCAGGAATTTTCCGAATTCATCAATTACAACAACGAGCAAACCATCTTTTTTGCCAACTTTCTCATATTGCTGAAAAATCGCATCAAAGATTTCCTGATTTCCGGCTAATGTATTCTCAATACCAAGCATTTCGGCAAAAGCACTGATGATAGATTGATATTCTCCAACGAAATTGAGAACCCTAACCATCCCTTTGCTTTGAGTGAAGTTTACATCAAAATAATCTGCCTTCCCTTTTATTGTCTGCGTAAACGCCCACAAATAGGAAGATTTTCCCGTACCGTAAGAACCGATGATATTAAAAGAATGAAAACCCTTTTTGAAATCATCCGCCATCTGATGTGTAATCCGTTCAGCATTAGGCGTAACAATGTAGTAGAGTTCCTTTTCAGAATCCCTTATGATATTGACCGATGGAGAGTATTTAACTTCCATTCTTATGCGTCTTTATTGTAATAATCCTCTAAAACTTTGACCGGTTTCATTTTCTTTCCTTTAAATTGAATTTGCCTTACTAAAGGGTTGTTATTGAATACAATATTTTTCGGGTACAATTCGGAAACACGTTGTATCTGTTCAAGCAGTCCGTCCTTATTCAGTGCAAAAATAGTTCCCGGTCCGTTCTCGTCCAAATAGAGGCTGTCAAAACTTATTGAATTCCCATATCGTTCATTGTCTAATATGGAATAAAGAATTATTTCAGGAGGAATATTCGATCGTTCTTTATTTTCAATGTTATAAACAGAATCCTTTTGTTTTTTTAACTCCCGTAGCAGGTTCAAATCGGATAAAAGGCCTGAATAACCATCTTCCACATCTTTTGAGCTATCATTCAGGTAAGTCCGATTGAAAACAGAAAAGTCATCTCTTAATGTCCGCTCCGTGAAGTTGCCTTTTTCATTGGTGAGAAAACTGAAAAAATGTTTACGCGTAAACTCTGGTTTATGCTTCCTTAATTCACTAAAAATTATATGATATATGGAGGCATATCGCTTTTTGTGGAGTTTGTAATGAAGCAACCAAAGTGTAGCTTCATCTTCTAAAAACGGGTCCCAGCCGTTATCACTGAAAAGGCATTGCGCTAAATCTGTGAGATCGTCTTTATCATCAATTATATCAAACGCGCGCAACCAATAATGAATAGAAATTACCATATTTTTCCCAACACCCAAATCAACCACTGCATCGTCAGCTGTGAATTTCTTTTGATGTGCCACAAAATCATATCCCTTTTTCAGCCAGTAATGCCTGCAAGCGAAAGTTTCATGCCCGGAAAATTTAAAGGAATCCATAGCTAACAAAACTAATAAAATAAGCTCAATTTGTGGTCGGACGGTTCAATTATTTGTACATTAATTCTCAACAACTTGATTTAAGACAATATTGGTCGTCAAACTTTGAAAAAAATGTTTTAGTGCAAAACAAGAGTTTCCTGTGCACTCCCTACTTAACACATTGCCGTCCTCCTTCGTGTGGGTAGCAAAGTTATTATTTAAATTGCTGCAACCATGTTGCAACCAAATAAAATAAAAAAGAAGTCAGTATTAAGCCAACTCTTTGATTTTTAGTTTGTCGGGGTAGCAGAATTCGAATATACGAGCTCTGCTCCTGAAGAATAAGAAAATTGTTTTTTAAAGATTGGAATTAACTGCCATCGACCCTTATTCGGATACCTATATTCATAATGATCTTGTATATTGCTGGTTATTTACGCTTTAACAATATGGGTTCGACTCCCTCCAGATTTACAAATTTGATATTAAATTTTACTTAAATACC
>JAUWKH010000348.1 GCA_030614305.1 Bacteroidota bacterium | reverse complement strand
ATTGAAATTAATCCAGACGGTCAAGTTTTGAATTTTGGTCCCGAAATCTTTGGGGATGTCATCCATCCATACGGACTTGCATCGCTTCGTATGGACAAGTTTTGTTATTTTTAATATTTATTTAGAATTCCAGACTTTAAAGACGGATTCTATTTAGTATTAACTTATTATTTAAATTTAAAAGCCTTAAGCATTTTATCAAAAATTTCTGTGTTTTCATAAATACCGATAAATTCTTCAGCACCCGGTCCATAAGCATATAAAGGCACCATTATGCCTGTATGATTGGGTGAGGAAAATCCCCCTATAACTTCTCCTGTTTCATAATTACCATCAATTATTGAAAAACCGCCTGTTTCGTGGTCGGCAGTGATAATTACTAATGTTTCGCCGTTTTTTTCGGCAAAATCCAGTACTTTGCCAACCGTATTATCAAATTCAACTGTTTCTTCAATTAAATAATCGGTATCATTATCATGTCCTGCCCAGTCAATTTGCGAGCCCTCAATCATCAGGAAAAATCCATCCTCATCATGATTTAAAATTTCAATAGCTTTAAGACTTGCTTTCTCAAGCATATCTGCCCTTCCTTGTGATAATGGTGGCGGATGCTCTTCATATAATAATCCTGCTATTTTACCAGAATTAATGTTTTCAAGAGAAATTAAATCATAAACTATTTGGTAATTTCTGATACTCAAACTATCAATTAAATTCAGGCTGTCGCTTCTAACCATAAAGTGGTTTTTACCACCGCCGATAAAAACATCAATATCGGTTTTTAAAAAATCCAAAGCAATGTTTTCATAATCGTGTCTGTCGGGATTGTGAGCAATAAATGCGGCAGGTGTTGCGTGTGTGATAAAAGCTGTTGCTACCAAACCTGTTGCTTTACCATGCTCTTCGGCAATCTCTAAAATTGATTGATGAGCAACGCCTGAAGTATCAACCCCTATTGCACCGTTTTTGGTTTTTACACCGGTTGCTATTGCAGTTCCCGAAGCTCCTGAATCTGTAATATAATTATCGGATGAATGTGTTTTTACTAATCCGATATATCTGCAACGTGCAATATTAAGATTATTCTTTTTTGCAGTTAATGCAGCATGAACATGTGTTAAACCCATTCCGTCACCTATCATTAAAATAATGTTCTTAGGTTTTTTTTGCTGATAGTCTGCTTGTTGAACACAAGAACTCAAACTAAAAGCAAGAATTAAAAGATAAATTAGTTTTTTCATTTTTAAAGTTTTTAGTTATAATATAATTGAGTCAAGTTTTAAATCAATACATTAATAATATTTTACAGAATTATTACAAAATTGTTACAAACACAAATTAGTTTCTATAAATTTCTAATTTCTAATTTCCAATTTCAGCGTTTTGTGAACGCTTACTTATTTTTTTTTATTTGATGGCAATTCAAGACCAAAACCACTTTTTTTATCTTCACGTTTCAGCAGCAATGCAAAGATAAAACCAAATAAGCCAAGAACTGCAAAAATTAAAATAGTAAAAGTATAATTAAGTGGCGTATTAATTTTTATTACCGCATTATCAGGTAAAATCAGGTAGTCGAAATTGGCATATCTGAGCCTGCTTTTTCCAATTTTACATCTGAGGTGGAGGTTTTCGTCAATAAAAACATTATGCTCTTCTTCAAGTATCCTGACTTTTTTTATTGTATCGTAAATTGTAAGTAATACATTTTTATGGTCTTTTAAAATTTCCAAATCATTTTTATTAAGCTTTGGACTGAAATTGATATAATTTAAACTAGTATCTATTTTATAATTATTTGATTTTAAAATTATTGATTTTGATGTGTCAATATCTGAAATTATAATAATATCTTTTTCAGGATTAATATTTAAGCTGTGAATGTTGATTTTGTCCGTACTATCAGTGCCCAAAGTACCGGTAAAATTACCGTACTTATCTGATTGGGTTTGAAAGTATTCATCCCAAATTACGGTGCCATATTTATTAAGTTGTTTTTTAAGACTGCTTTTTTCTTTTTTAAGTTTGATAGTGTCGGGCAAATCGAGAATTGTAAGCGAGGCAAGCAGCTTTTTATCCTTAATCGGTTTATCTGAATTATTAAGATAAGGGGCAGTAAATTCTTTAGTATTCTTTATTGATTTTACTTCTTCCGACAAGATATATATTTCTGAGTTTTTATT
>JAUWKH010000362.1 GCA_030614305.1 Bacteroidota bacterium | reverse complement strand
TAAAAATAATTTTTTTTAAGAAATTTATTGTAATTTTAACAACTTATTTATGTTATCTTAATTTGTAAAAACATGGTTAAGGAAAAAGTTCAGGTTTTAAAAGACACAAAGGAAGATTTATCTGAAATTAAAGAACTTATTCTTTATAATGATGATTTTAATTCTTTTGATTTTGTTATTGAAACATTAATTGACGTATGTGAACTTGATACACATCAGGCAGAACAATGTACTTTAATTGTCCATTATAAAGGAAAATGTACCGTGAAATCAGGAACACATTATGAACTGAAACCGGTTTATGATGAAATGACCAACAGAAATCTGACTGTATCTATTGAATAATAAACTAAAAAATTTAAATAAAATATTACATTAAAATGACCTGGACCGTTATAGCCGTATTGATTGTTGTCGGATTGATTTTTATAATTCTTGAAATATTAGTGATTCCCGGACATGCTGTATTCGGGATATTGGGATTTATTATGATGACTATTGGAATATGGCAGGCATATTCGGTTTACGGAAGCACTGCAGGGCATTGTACTTTGGCAGCTACAGGATTATTAACAATTATAATTCTGTATTTCTCGCTGAGATCAAAAACATGGAAGAAAATAATGCTAAAATCCGAAGTAAAAAGTAAAGTTAATGTAATAGACAAGAAAAAAGTAAAAGTAGGGGATACCGGTAAGACTGTGTCGAAATTGTCTACTATTGGAAAAGCTCTTATTAATGGAGAATTTTACGAAGTTCATACACTTGGAGAATTTATTGATGAGGAAACAGAAATTATTGTTGTAAAAATAAATTTTAATAAAATTATTGTTAAACCTAAAAAATAAATATTATGGAAGCAAATGTATTAGTTATTATCGCCATAGGCATAGGTTGTTTATTTGGCTTGTGGATAATTTTTTATTTTATACCTGTTGGATTATGGTTTACCGCACTGGTATCCGGAGTAAGAATCTCTTTATTGCAGTTAGTGCTTATGCGATGGAGAAAAGTTCCTCCTTCTGTTATAGTTACCAGTTTGATTGCAGCTACCAAAGCCGGCTTAAAATTAAACAGGAACGAAATGGAGGCACACTTTTTAGCAGGAGGGCGTGTAAAATCAGTTGTAAATGCACTTATTTCGGCTGATAAGGCAAACATAGAACTTAATTTTAAAGTTGCAACTGCAATTGACCTTGCAGGCAGGGATGTATTAGAAGCAGTTCAAATGTCGGTAAATCCAAAGGTTATTGATACACCTCCGGTTACTGCTGTTGCAAAAGATGGAATACAGTTGATTTCAAAAGCACGTGTAACAGTTCGTGCAAATATCAAGCAGTTAGTGGGCGGTGCCGGCGAAGAAACCGTTCTTGCAAGGGTTGGTGAAGGTGTGGTTTCGTCAATCGGCTCTGCTGATTCTCATAAATCGGTTTTGGAAAACCCTGATTCAATATCAAGAGTTGTTTTAGAGAAAGGGCTGGATTCGGGAACTGCATTTGAAATACTTTCAATTGATATTGCTGATATTGATATTGGCAAAAATATTGGTGCTGTATTACAAATGGATCAGGCAAATGCTGATAAAAATATTGCTCAGGCAAGAGCAGAAGAACGTCGTGCTATGGCTGTTGCAATAGAGCAGGAAATGAAAGCAAAGGCACAGGAAGCACGCGCAAATGTTATTCAGGCAGAAGCCGAAATTCCTAAAGCTATGGCTGAAGCATTCAGAGAAGGTAATTTAGGAATTATGGATTATTATAAATTCCAGAATATTAAAGCTGATACAAAAATGCGTGATTCGATTGCTGAAACACCTGTTTCAAAGCCAGGACAAAAAAATAGAGGTGATGATGTAACTAGAAAATAGTTATACTAAAAAAATAAAATTCTGAATAACCAACGGGTTTTCTTAATAACCAACGGGACATGAATAACCAACGGGTTAACCCGTTGGTTATCAAAAAGCGTTTATGTTTTTAAAAATATAAACGCTTTTTTATTTCATTATCTTTAAAATATTTTTTATTTTAGCATTATT
>JAUWKH010000307.1 GCA_030614305.1 Bacteroidota bacterium | reverse complement strand
TTTGTTATACAAACTAAACGAAAATCTTGAATCCGTTCCCATTGATACCAACCAATATACTTATGACAGTTTGTGCCCTTATCAAATACAATCAGGTATAATAAGCATAGAAGATTGTGAAGTGATTACTGATATTAGTGATTTTTCAACACCTGAAGAATATTATGCAAAGCTAAAAACAATACCAATAAAAGTTTTTCCCAACCCGGCAGAGGATAATATTACTTTCGGTTTTGAGAACACCAAATATCATCAAAATATGCAACTTCAATGTTTTGATGTTTTCGGCCGTAAAGTTCATAAAGAAAAAATTTACACCGGACAGTTGGAAACCGAAATTAACATTTCGCCGTGGAATGAGGGATTGTATGTTGCGGTTGTTATTAGTTATGGGAAAGTTCTCGGTAAGGTGAAGTTTATGGTTTTGAGATGAAAGATGTTTGAAGCCTTAAGAGAGTTTCAAACCCTCATAGGGCATTGCAGTCACAAGCGGCAGCAGCAGCGGCAATAATGCAATAAAACATTCCATTTCTCTTATGGAAAAATAGTAATAAAGTTGAAATTGAATCCCTCTAAGACTTTTATAGAAATGGAATGTTTAGGTTGAAGGTTATGATTAATAAAAATTGAACAAGAGTCACAAACCCTTATAAGGCTGTATACTATCCTTCCATCAATATTTCCTCAATCACTCTCGGAAAATGCTCATATTCCAGTTGATGAACCTTTTGTGCTATTGAATAAGGTGTGTCATTCTTTTCAACAGGTATTTTTGCCTGAAAAATTATTTCGCCTTCATCATATTTTTCATTAACATAATGAATGCTTATTCCGGTTTCCGGGTCATTAGCTTCAATAATAGCTTCATGAACTTTTGCTCCGTACATTCCTTTTCCTCCATACTTAGGAAGTAAGGCAGGATGTATATTTATTATCCTTCTATTGTATTCTTTCAAAATATTATCAGGAACAAGCCATAAAAAGCCGGCTAAAACTATCAAATCAATTTTATTCTTTTTTAATTTCTTTAAAACTATATCAGTTTTATACAATTCATACCTATTAAATATATAGGAAGGAATATCTAAATTTTCAGCACGTTGAAGCACATACGCATCTTTTTTGTTGGACAGGATAATGGAGATGTCTATATTTTTCTTATCCGAAAAATATTCAGCTATTCGCTGTGCATTTGTTCCATTTCCCGAAGCAAAAATTGCAATTTTTTTCACTTTAATAATTTTTTAGAATTTTTTTAATTAATTATCAAAAATATAATTTTTTATAAACCTTTTCATTTATTTTTCTTATTTAAATTTTAGAAATTACATAAGTTATTCTTATTCTGCTCTTTAATAATTTGCCGGAATAATTTTATTTAATTTTTTTGGTTTATTTTGATAAAATTCATTTCTTTGCAACCTGTTTAACCAAAAAAAGAAAATTATGTCTGACACTAAAAACAGAGTTGTTGCAATAATAGTAGATAAGCTCGGTGTAGAAGAAAGCGAAGTTACACCTGAAGCAAGTTTCACAAATGATTTAGGTGCCGATTCACTCGACACTGTAGAATTAATTATGGAATTCGAAAAAGAATTCAACATTGCTATCCCTGATGAAGAAGCAGAAAAAATTGCTACTGTTGGTGATGCAATAAAATACATTGAAGAAAACATAGGCTAAAAAATTTAGTTTATATGGAATTAAAGCGAGTAGTTGTAACTGGTCTTGGTGCACTAACTCCATTAGGGAAAACCACCGAAGAGTTATGGAATGGTTTAATTAATGGAGTTAGTAGTGCTGATAAGATCACAAATTTTGATGCTTCAAATTTTAAAACCCAGTTTGCCTGTGAATTAAAAAATTACGATGCAAAAGATTATTTTGATCGTAAAGAAGCACGAAAATATGATCCGTATGCACAATACGGCATAGTTTCAGCTATGGAAGCAATTAAAGATTCCGAGCTTGACCTTGATAAATTTGATCCTGACAGAGGTGGTGTTATCTGGGCAAGTGGAATAGGCGGATTAAACACTTTTACAGAAGAAATTTCTCAATTTGCGATCAGCGGTGGCACTTATCGTTTTAATCCATTCTTTATACCTAAAATGATTGCAGATATTGCTGCAGGTCATATCTCAATAAAATATGGTTTTAGAGGACCTAATTATGCTACTGTTTCTGCCTGTGCTTCATCAGCCAACTCATTAGTTGACTCCTATAATCTGATTCGCCTTGGTAAAGCTGATTTGTTCATTACAGGCGGTTCGGAAGCAGCAATTTTTCCGGGTGGTATAGGTGGTTTTAATTCAATGCATGCCATCTCAACACGGAATGATGACCCTAAAACAGCATCCAGACCTTTTGATAATGACCGTGATGGTTTTGTTTTGGGTGAAGGCGGTTGTGCCGTTATTCTTGAAGAACTGGAACATGCTCTAAAAAGAGGGGCTAAAATTTATGCAGAAGTTGCTGGTGGCGGTCTTTCTGCCGATGCATACCACATGACTTCTCCACATCCCGACGGATTAGGTGCAAAAAATTGTATGAAATATGCTCTGGAAGACGCAGGAATGAAACCTGAAGATATTGATCACATCAACACTCACGGAACCTCAACACCTCTTGGAGATATTTCCGAACCAAGAGCAATTGTCAGCCTTTTTGGA
>JAUWKH010000402.1 GCA_030614305.1 Bacteroidota bacterium | reverse complement strand
TATTGGTCTGAAACATGGTCATTTATTACATTTAATGAGGTAAAATGTTATAAGCCTAATAACGAATCAGATGATAAAATGCCTGATGAAACAATAAAATGGAAAAATAAAATTGGTGGTAATATAATTACAGGTTTAACACATTTTGATGTTCAAACTGATACAGCAGAAACATTTGATAGCCCGCTTTCAGATATATATTCAGTTGAGAGTTCTTTGTTTCTGGTAAGTGCCGAAATGCTTCGTTTTGGTACATTGTATTACTGGAGGGTTCGGGCGAGGCATGATCTTGATGAAAGTGAATGGTCACCAGAATACTTTTCATTTACTACTATTTTTGCTGTTGAATTAGAAGAGCCCCAAAATGGCACAGACGATCTTGGTATAGATGTTTATACTCAATGGGATGAAATTTCAGGAATTGTGAATTATATTATTCAGGTTGATGATGACCCTGCTTTTGGAAGCCCGGAAATTTTTTATCCTGATACAAATTCAGTGTATGTTGATATGTTTACATTTGGTAATACTTATAACTGGAGAGTATGTGCTGCTCATATAAATGATACATCCGACTGGTCCGAAGTATGGACATTTGAAACAATCAACGAAGTATTGCTGACTTCTCCTGAAGATGGTATGGTGAATGTAATACGTTTGCCTGTTCTTGAATGGGAAGAAATTTTAGGAATTACAGAATATCAGCTTCAATATAATACAACACCTGATTTTACTGATCCTATTGCAGATGAATTGATTCTCGCCGGATCTAATGAGTTCCAGGTGGTTTATATCCTTGATGAAGGACAGGAATATTTCTGGCGTGCAAGAGCAATTCATGGTATTGATACATCCGCATGGGGTGAGGTCTGGACGTTTACAGTTGTTTCAGGAGCAGGTATTAACGATGATCTGTTCAGCCAGTCAAATATTAATGTATATCCTAATCCGAGTTCAGGGAAGATTTTTTTGGATATCAACGCAAATCAATCATTTAATATTAAATACAGTATTATAGACCTTCTCGGACAAGTATTTGTTAATAACAAAATAAATTTAAATCAGGGAACAAATTCAGAAGAAATATTACTTAATGATTTACCTAACGGTATATATATTTTGCGACTGGAAAAAGAAGGTAGTTTTTATAACAAAAAAATTGTAATTGACAGATAATAACTTTGTAAAATAAGTTACCTCCTTTTTAGTCTGTCTATAAACTAAGTATTTAGAATTTTTTAAAAATAACAAATTACAAGCACCAAAATACAAATAAATCTCAATGACCGATTCCGAAAGCTTTCGGAACAATATTCAAAGCTGTTTTGAACATTTGATCATTGATATTTCGAATTTATTTGATATTTGATATTTGTTATTTGGTGCTTTAATTCAAAAATTGTTTGACTTTATGGACAGACGCTAATTATACCTTTTGCCGAAGTTAATACTTAAATATATTGTAAAGAAAAGATTTTTGTTTTTATTAAAAGCCATAATAGGAATTGCTTTTGGAAAAAAATCAATTACTGTCCCTATTTCTAATGCACTTATCTTTGATTTAAATAATCCGAATTCAAAGTTGACACCGAATTTTGCATAAATACC
>JAUWKH010000177.1 GCA_030614305.1 Bacteroidota bacterium | reverse complement strand
TAACCGAAGGTTCAATAATTAATATTTTGTAATTGGTTTTCAATTATCCTTGATTTTTTATTTCCATTTTCTCGACTAATGGTATTAGAATTTCATTTTCAATCCTGGCATGAACAATTAAATCCTGTTCAAGGTTGAATAAAGCAAACAGAATTTTTCGCCTTATTATACGGTCGTCTTTTTGTGGCAAATGCTGTATTAATAGTTTTTTTAAATCATCAAGTTTTTCTTCAATATCATCGTGATGCTCTTTGTATTCTTTAATAGAATAATAACTTTTATCATTATTCTTAAGCAGGTTTAATATATAAGGAAATGCAATTTTGTTTTCATAATCAAAATGTTGGTCAACTTCTTTTTTATATTCATTAAAAAAATCTTCAACCATTAAAATTTCCGGTTTCTTGTTATACTCACTCATTAAATGAATGTTTTTAATAATTTCAGGGAATATTTCGTGTGAGTAATACTGATGGGAGTTTTTCAGATATTGAATAATTACCTCTATATCGGAGCATTTAAATAATAATTCGGGGATGTAAGAAATATTATTATGCAAATTAGCGATTGATAAAAACACTTCAGTGCTGATATTGTTTTCAATACATATAAATTCAATCGTTTTGTCGTGTACACCCAATTCAATACCAAACCGCTCTAAAACTAAAATCATGAAATGATTATTCAGGATTATATCTGACATTTTTGTGTCTCTGCTAATTATTTCGTTTTTAGAAACCATTATAGTGTATCTTTTATTCTGCAAAAATAAAACAAATCTTGAGTATAGGTAAAAAACAGATCTTTTGGTTTTTTTCAGAGAACAACTGTCTGTTTTATTCTGATATTTCTATTTCAACATATATTTACACAATTCAAAAACTATATTTCGCTTTAAACCAAAATTCAGAATTATATTTAAATAAGTCAAACATCCCTTTATCACCATGAAACCAGTCATATCCTATTAATAAGTGGATTTCATCAGTCAGAGCATAATCAATACTGCTACGATCGAAAAATCCACCGTTATTTATATCAATGTAAGCAAATGTTGAAACTGAGAGCGTACTCCTGAACAGCTTTTTGGTAATTCCTGCCGTTGATAAAACAGTATTTTCCTTTTCTTGTAAAATATCAATATAACCGGTAATAAGCTTGTGCGAATACTGGGCAGTTATTGTCCAATCGTTTCCGGGGTACCAGTCTATTCCAATTAAACAGTTTAGTGAATTCTTTTTTATAGGCTTTAAATTTATGTTTTGTTCGTTAGGTTCGTGAACTTCTCCAATATAATATGCTGCTTCACCCCGAAAGACAAACTGTCCTTTCGGCACGGAAAAATCCAATCCAAGTATATCTAAATTATAATGATTGGCTTTTACAAAAACAGTATCATCATTTGAAGAATAACTACGACTAAAAACAGGCATTTTATTCCACGTATGTAATGCAGATACAGAAAAATCGGCTCCGGGTAGAAAAAATGAGAATCTTGCACCAACCTCACTGTTCTTAATTTCTAATTCAGGTTTGTTATCCATTTCAATGTCAAAGACAGGACTTCCGCCTTTTGGAAATATTGACCACGGGTTTTCGGATTCGTCAGGGATTATAAAGAAAGACGGAACCGGAACATAAATCAATTCAAATCTCACTTTTGGCTTTAACAGTCTTAATCTTATTGCATCTACAGGTATTCTTATGTCATCATAATCACGTGCAAGAAACTCTGTCATATCCATTGGCGAAATTATATCTGTAATTCGCATACCATCGGCAACACCCCATGTTATAATTTGCCGTCCGGCTTTTATATCCCATGAACTTATTGTATATTCAAAAAATGCTTCACGCAATTCTATGCCTGTCTGTGATTTTATAATGCTGTTGTGCATAGCATTAAATGAAGTGAAAAAATATGAATTGCCTTTTAACATTTTTAACTCTCCCCGAAATCGTGTACGTGAACTCATAAAATTGTTTGGAGATTTGCTTCTTACGGCATGATAAGTATCAACAAAGCCGGTGAAATCTAATTTTGTTTCATTTTCTTGCGAAAAAGCAAAAGAAGACCACATGAATATAAAAATGATAATATATTTGAGTTTCATTTCTAAATATTTAAAAAATACCTTTCTCTAAACTTGATACAGTAAACAGATTTTCATCTATTTTAATGTTATATTTCGTTTCGCTCATTAACAAAATAGTTTGATGATTGGTTTGATGATTTATAATGTGCATTTTTTGTGCAGTCCAAAAACCATCGATCTTTTCTATATCTGAAATAGTAAGTGTTTTTAACAAATTCCCCATTTTATCGTAAAATTCAACTTTACGGGCAAACAAGCAATCTTTTCGTATCCGACTTACTTTTTTTGAATACATATCTTTCGGGTCTTTGGATTTCGATTCAATTACCCAACAGTCGTAATTATCTAAATTTTCTTCTCTAAGCAGTTTGTGGGTATCTTCGTCAACATTACGGCTTCCCATATCATCGTAGGTAAAATCTGTTCCCATGAAATAATCTTTTTTGGCAGATGTACCACTAATTCTGCGTGTTTTTTTCATTGCGGGGAGGTATAACCAGCGGTCATCATCTTTGTCAGGGTTATCATAATCCCATGTTAAAAATCCTGTGCCTTTTACATCGGCAGGCGAAAGGAAAAACATAATGCTTTTTTTGTCTTTCCCAATGTCCATAGAATAAGAAACAACCGAACGATTTCGTTTTTTACCGCGTTTGTTTATCAATTCCATCTGCATTGTTGATTTTCGGTTATCACCATCAGGACGGTCTTTTACTTTTTGCATTATTTCCTTACCGGATAAGTTTTGGGCAAAAATGTTTGTATTATTACTTGCTATTATTGCAAGAATTAACAAGCTTGTTTTTATTAAATTTTTACGTTTCATTTTTAAAATATTTAATTTGTTAATAATTCTATTTTAGTCGGGAGTTTGATTTCCGATGTCCGAAGTTGGGTTAGCTTAACCTCCGACTTCCGACTTCCGACTTCATGCTCTTTCCCAAAAATGTTGAATTGTTTAAACAGAACAGGTGTTATAAAAAAGTCGGCTAACAAAGCTGCAATCATTCCTGCTGCCGCGAGAACTCCGAGATTAATAAACATATTTGCAACCGAAGTTGTATAAGTAAGAAAATTTGCCGTAAGTATTAATGTTGTAAGCACCAAAGCCACCCCAACAGTTCCAAACGTTTTGATAATGGATTTGCGATAATTCCCGGTTCTTTCAAATTCGAGTCGCCCGTGATTAAAAAAGTGAATAGTGTCATCAACAGCAAGTCCGAGAATCATTGGAATAATAGTTACTGTCATCGAATCCAACGGAATATCCATAAACCCCATTATGCCACCTACTGTTAGTGCCGGTGCAATGTTTGGTATCAGCCCTATAAGACCTGTTTTTATACTACCAAATACCAACATCAATAAAACCGCAATTATCCCTATGGCTATCATAAAAGAATTAACTTGTCCTTTTACTACATATTCAATAACTTGTGCAAATTGAGGGATTACCCCAACTACCGAAAACCGTGCATCCGGGAATAATTCTTCGGCTTTTTTTTGCAATAATTCATTTTCGTATTTTAACTCTTTTGAATTATATGTCTTTACTTCTATCATCATTCTCAGGCATTTATATTCATAATCTATCCAGTATTCAGCTTCTGTGCCGCCTGCATTTTCATACAATAAAAGCATTTGTGCAACCTGTTCCCGATTATCGGGAATTTTGTAATATATTTCATTATCCTCGTTAAGCACCTGATTCATATCTTTTACAATATCCAACACAGTAGTAGTGCGTTTTGTGAGTTTAAACGAATTAACGTAATGCGTGAGTTCATCAAATTTCTTTAATATTTCAGGCTGTTTTGCCATACCTTCTTCCGGAAATACAATCATTAAATCGTAAGAATAAAGCGAACCGAGTTCTGTTTCTGATATTTCAAGCAAATTTTTCACATAAGGTATTTTAGTACCCATTGTTTTCTCAACATCAAAAGCGGCTTCAACTTTTGTCATTCCGTAAATAAGTACAATGGCAAGAGCAATTGATGTAGCAATAATAGTTTTCGGATAATTAAGAACCCAATTTCCAAACTTTTCGAGCCGGAAAGAAAGCCATGTTTTTGTATCTCTTTTAACACTGTTTTTTGGTTTAGTATCTTTCCCGAAACTAAGCAGTGCAGGCATCAAAAACATAACAATAAGGAGTATTACTGCAACATTTGAAGCAGTTATTAAACCGATAAGGCGTATTGATTGCAAGGGTATTATAATAAATGAGAGTAAAGCGCTTATAGTTGTCAGCCCTGTAAAAAGCAGGGGCCAACCGGTTTCTTCCATAGCAAAAATAACCGATTCGTTGCGTTTGCCTGTTTCTCGTTTATGTTTTTTAAAAAAAGTAAAAATATGTATTGAATAACCAACAGAAATGGCAATTGAAAGCAATATTGGGATAGATAAAATACCACCATCAATAGGGATATTTAAAAACCCCACACAACCAAATACTATTATTACAGAACCTATTGTAGATATT
>JAUWKH010000154.1 GCA_030614305.1 Bacteroidota bacterium | reverse complement strand
CCCCAATAATAATGTTATTGTTTATTTGTTTTTTAAAAAATATGGGCATTTTATTTAACTGTTAAAATTTTCAAAGTTAATCGTAAAATCTAAATTATTTAAAAAATTCACAAAACTTTGCTCTTTAATAATTATTGACTAATTTTGCACCCCAAAAAAATTTAAATAAATTTATAATGAAAAATGTAATGGTTGAAAAAGAATTAAAATACAAAATAGCAGATATTTCACTTGCAGAATTCGGAAGGAAAGAGATAGAAATTGCTGAAAAAGAAATGCCCGGATTAATGACTATCCGTAAAAAATATACTGAAGAGAAACCCCTTAAAGGAGCAAGAATTACCGGTTCACTTCACATGACTATTCAAACTGCCGTTTTGATTGAAACGTTAATTGCATTGGGAGCTGAAGTAAGGTGGGCAAGTTGTAATATTTTTTCAACACAGGACCATGCAGCCGCAGCTATCGCTAAAACAGGTGTTCCTGTCTTCGCATGGAAAGGCGAAACCCTTGATGAATATTGGTGGTGTACCAATCAGGCATTATCTTTCTCCGGAGGAAAAGGACCCCATTTGGTTGTGGATGATGGAGGAGATGCAACCTTATTACTTCATAAAGGTTATCAAATTGAAAATAACCCCAAACTCCTTGAAAAAATTCCTTCAAACTATGAGGAAAAAGCACTTATGAATTTACTTAAGGAAATTTATGTTGAAAATCCTAAAAAATGGCATCAGGCAACAGAAGAATGGAAAGGTGTTTCTGAAGAAACAACAACCGGGAATCACAGGTTATATCAAATGAAAGAAAAAGGAGAACTGTTAGTACCTGCTATGAATGTTAATGATTCGGTTACAAAATCAAAATTTGATAATTTATACGGATGCCGTGAATCATTGGCTGATGGTATTAAAAGAGCAACAGATGTGATGATTGCCGGTAAAGTAATAGTGATTTTGGGTTATGGCGACGTTGGAAAAGGTTGTGCCAAATCTATGAAATCATTTGGCGCCAGAGTAATTATTACCGAAATTGACCCTATTTGTGCATTACAGGCTGCAATGGAAGGTTTTGAAGTTAAACCGATTGAAGACACTCTTGATGAAGGAAATATCTTTGTTACAGCTACAGGTAACAAAGATGTTATCACAACCGAATATATGGCTCAAATGAACGACCAGTCAATTGTTTGTAATATAGGTCATTTTGATAACGAAATACAAGTTGAAAAATTAGAAACATTGCCGGGAATTAAAAAAACAAATATTAAACCACAGGTTGATAAATTTACTTTTCCCGATGGGAAATCAATTTATATGCTGGCAGAAGGCCGTTTAGTTAATCTCGGATGTGCAACAGGACATCCGTCTTTTGTAATGAGCAATTCATTCACAAATCAAACTTTAGCACAGATAGAACTTTGGAAAAATGATTATGAAATTGATGTTTACCGTCTCCCGAAAAAACTTGATGAAGAAGTTGCCCGCTTACATCTTGATCATATCGGTGTTAAATTAACAAAGATGACCCAGGAGCAAGCCGATTATATTGGTTTCCCTGTTAACGGACCTTATAAGGCCGACCATTATAGGTATTAATTAGAGAAGGGGAGAAATATTTAACATCAATCGATTTGAAGCGCTCTGTCCATATCTTCCGATTTAAATGGTTTGGTAATATAATCATCCATACCTGCTGACAGGCATTTATTTTTGTCTTCTTTCATGGCATTGGCAGTAATAGCAACAATTTTTATTTTGTCCGAAACATTATTTTCTTTTTCAATCTTACGGATTTCTTTTGTTGCTTCAATACCATCAAGGACTGGCATTTGAATATCCATCAAAATCAAATCATATTTATTTTTATTATACATATCAACAGCCATTTTTCCGTTAACAGCAATTTCAACATTATGGCCAAGTTGTTTAAGGTTAATCATAGCAACCTTCTGATTAATCACATTATCCTCTGCCACAAGAATTGATAATTTTTTACTGATTTCTTGTTTTTCTTTCATAGGTTTTTTTTCTGATTCTTTTTTAATCTCACTTCCTGTTTCTAAAACAACAGTAAACCAAAAAGTTGATCCTGTTCCAATTTTGCTTTCAACTCCAATTTCACCATCCATTAATTTAGATAATTTTTTTGAAATAATTAATCCCAGTCCGGTCCCACCATATTTACGTGTTATTGAAATATCGGCTTGTGAAAATTCTTGAAAAAGTCTTTTTTGTCCTTCTTCCGAAATACCGGTACCGGTGTCGATTATTCTGAAAAGTAAATGTATTTTATTGTTTACCTGTTTTGTTTTTTCAATTTCAAGAGTAATAGAGCCCTTTTTTGTAAATTTTATTGCATTATTCATCAGGTTAATGATAATCTGCTTCAATCTCACAAAATCACCAATAACAAATTCTGGCACATCCTGACTTATATTTTTATGTATAATCAAACTCTTCTCAGAAGCTTTAAAACTCAGTAATTTAATTATTTCGTCAACTATTATGTATAGGTTAAAGTTTTTATTTTCAAGTTCAACTTTTCCGGCTTCAATTTTTGATATATCAAGGATGTCATTAATTATTGATAAAAGATTATTTGCTGAAACATCAATAATATCAAGGAAATCCTTTTGTTCGCCAGTTAGAATTGTATCTTTTAGAATATCTATAGTTCCGATAATTCCGTTCATCGGAGTACGGATTTCATGACTCATTTTTGCAAGAAACAATGATTTTGAAAATGTAGCTGCTTCAGCTTCTTCTTTAGTTTTTATTAATTTAATTTCCGTTTTTTTTCTTTCGGCTATTTCTTTTATTAATTCTTCTTCATATAGTTTTTCTTTTGTAATATCTTTATCAACGCCAAGATAACCAATAAGATTTCCGTTTTTGTCAAAAAGAGGAATACCATTTGTTTTTAAACATACTTTTCTCCCATCTTTTGATAAATTCCAGTTTACACGATTCTTAAACGGTTTTTCTTCAGCAATAAGATTTGAAATTTCTTTTGAAATTTTTTCTTTGTCTTCCGGTAAAAAAATATAAGATATATGTTTACCGATAATTTCATCAGGTTTATAACCCAATATTTTCTCAATTTGTTTAGAAGTAAAAATGAATATGCCGTTAATATCAATTTCCCATATCCAATCATTGGAAATTAATAACAGGTCACGGAGTTTTATTTCATGTTCCTGCAAATTTCCAATATTATCAGTTGAATTACCTGATAAGGAATCATCTTTATATAAGTTGTTTTTTTCTAAAGACATTTTTTAACAGTATTGTAGAGAATATATTTCTTTTACAAAATTGAATCAAAGATAATAAAAAAAATTATAAATTATCAAATTATCTAAGTGTGTTATTAATTCAATGGTAATAAGACGAAAAACCAGCTAACTAAAAATAAATTATCATAGTAGTTATTGAAAAATTTAAAAATTTATTATTACAAAATATTTGCTAAAGAATAATTCTTTATTATTTTTGCTAAAAATAAATAAAATTATCATTTAACCAAAATTTTAAATTATGAAAAAAAAATCAATTTTTATGTTTTTGGGAGTTGTTATCCTCTCAATAATTACGGTATTATCATCATGTAAAAAAGATGAAGATGAAGACAAAAATAATAACCCGAGTATTGCTTCAGTTACTGTGATGCCGGGATCAGTAGCAGCAAATGGTATTGCAACAGTTAGCGTTGTAGCTTCCGATCCTGATGGTGATGCCCTTACATACAGCTATTCTGTTTCAGGTGGAGCAATTCAGGGGGTTGGTGCTTCAGCAACATGGACAGCACCAGGACAAGCTGGTTCATGTTCTGTTACGGTAAATGTTTCTGACGGAAAAGGAGGGACTGCAAGTGGAAACGGATCATTAACAGTAACAGCTGCCGTTACACAAATCACAGGTACGGCCAGTTTTCCGGTAGGTACTTCAGCAGACCTTTCAAATTCAAAAGTAAGCATCTATACCTCATTGAATAACTGGAATATTAACTCACCCATTAAGTGGGGTGCAGTTACTGGCTCAGGGGCAAATGTATCATTTACTTTAACTAATGTTAACCCGGGAAACTACTACCTTGATGTATGGAAAGACAGAGACAATGATGGTTTCTGGTCACGTGACGATTTTGTTGGATGGTATGGTTCAGGTGGTCTTGGAAGCCCGAACTTAACCGAATTTCAAATTACGGATGGACAGACTTTTAATTGTGATATTACCATGTTTTTCGCTAAAGGAGGTTCTCAGCTGAAAAAATGAAATAATTGATAAAGTTGGTTCAATAAAAATATAAATAATTTAATTAAAAACACCTCAAATCCAAAATGCATTTGAGGTGTTTAACTTTTTGTAGAATAATATAACTCTGTGTTCTCTACTGATTAAAAGTTTAGCTGTATTTCACTACTCAACCACAATCCTTTTCACAAACATTCCTTTATTTGTTTTGAAATAAAGTAAATAAATACCTGATGTAAGTTGCGATACATCCAGAGAAAACTTTTTATTCCCCACACTTCTATTAATAATAATTTGACCACGGTTATTCAACATCTGTAATTCAATAACTGTTTCGATTGCATCAACAAATATTACATCGGTTGCAGGATTTGGATAGATGCTTATTTTATCAGCAGTTCTTTCTTCAATTCCTACATTCCAGTTGACCGTAGCAGTATTTGACGGTCCAGATTCACCCTGATCATAATAGGCAGTTACATAGTAGTTATAATTACCAAATCCAGGCAATATATCTCCATAATAAGGTATTGTGGAACTGCCAAGAAATGTCCCGTTCCTGTATATTTTATAGTATGAAAATCCTTTGGTATCTTTTGCTTTCATAGTAACTTTTGTATCAGGTTTTCATCGTAACCCAGATATACATCATCACTGATTGAACCGAAACCAACAACGAAATCCCCGGAGAAAGTAATATTAAAACCGCTGATGTCCAGAATAAACCAATCTTCAT
>JAUWKH010000346.1 GCA_030614305.1 Bacteroidota bacterium | reverse complement strand
TTACTCCATGCGGGCAAACATAAGCACATTGATTACATTGTATACAATTTTCAGGAATCCATTCGGGAACATTAACAGCAATACCACGCTTTTCCAGAGCAGTTGTTCCTGAAGGGAATGTTCCGTCTTCCCTGCCTGTAAATGCACTTACGGGAATAGAATCACCCTGAAGCATATTTATAGGTTCAAAAATATTTTTTATAAAATCGTCAGTAGTTTCCTGTGATTCCGGTCCTTCTGATTTTATTTCAATATTTGCCCATTCCGAAGGGATCTCAACTTTTATGACTTCACTGCCCTTATCAACTGCCGCATAGTTCATATTTACAATATTCTCGCCCTTTTTACTATAACTCTTAACAATAGCAGCTTTCATTTCCTTAACAGCTAATTCATAAGGAATTACTTCGGAAACTTTAAAGAATGCTGATTGCATGATTGTATTTGTGCGAGTTCCCAGCCCGATTTCCTCAGCTATTTTTGTAGCATTGATAATATAAAAGCTCATGTTGTTCTCCGCCATATATTTCTTCATATAATCAGGTATTCTTTTCTTTGTTTCTTCAACATCCCAAATGCTGTTTAAAAGAAATACCCCGCCTTTTTTAAGTCCTTTAAGCATATTATATTTATTAAGATATGCAGGTACATGGCATGCAACAAAGTCGGGGGTGCCTACAAGATATGTTGATTGTATCGGATTATCACCGAATCTTAAATGAGAAACCGTAATACCACCTGATTTTTTTGAATCATAGGCAAAATATGCCTGGGCATACTTTTCAGTAGAACCACCGATAATTTTAATTGAATTTTTATTTGCACCAACAGTACCATCAGCACCAAGACCGAAGAATTTTGCTTCAAATGTACCTTTTGGCGCAACATTGATATTAGGCAACATTGGTAATGAAGAATGTTTAACATCATCAATAATACTGATTGTAAAACGGTTTTTAGGTTCGGGTTGCTTAAGATTTTCAAAAACAGATAAAATATGAGCGGGTGTTGTGTCTTTTGAGCTTAAACCGTATCTTCCGCCGACAATCAAAGGAGCATTTTCTTTTCCGAAGAAAAGGTCTCTGACGTCAAGATACATAGGTTCGCCGTTTGCACCTATTTCTTTTGTTCTGTCAAGCACAGCAATTCTTTTTACTGTTTCGGGAAAAGCTTTGAAAAAATATTTTTCTGAAAATGGTCTGTATAAATGAACTGTAATCAAGCCCACTTTTTCACCTTTAGCCATTAAATAATCAACAACTTCATTAATAGTGCTTGTAACAGAACCCATTGCAATTAAAATATGTTCGGCATCTTTAGCTCCGTAATAAGTAAATGGATGATATTCCCTGCCTGTAATTTTTTTTATTTCCTGCATATAATCTTCAACAATGTCGGGAATAGGGTCATAAAATCTGTCTGCTGATTCTCTTGCCTGAAAATAAATATCAGGGTTCTGGGCAGTACCTCTTGTAACAGGATGTTCGGGATTCAGAGCATTATCCCTGAATTTTTGCAAAGCTTCATAATCAACTAATTTTTCAAGGTCTTCCATTTGCATTTCTTCAACTTTTTGTATTTCGTGAGATGTTCTGAAACCATCAAAAAAATGAAGAAAAGGAATTCTTGTTTTGATTGCTGCAAGATGGGCAATTCCGGCAATATCCATTATTTCCTGGGAGCCACCGGTAGCGAGCATAGCAAAACCTGCCTGACGAACACTCATTACATCGCTATGGTCACCGAAAATTGAAAGTGCCTGGGCAGATAAGGCTCTTGCACTAACGTGAAACACAGCCGGTAATAATTCACCTGACATTTTATACATGTTCGGGATCATTAATAATAATCCTTGTGATGCAGTGAATGTACTGGAAAGCGCACCGGCTTGCAATGCACCATGCATAGCTCCTGCGGCACCGGACTCCGATTGCATAGCCTTAACTTCAACAACTTCTCCGAAAATGTTTTTCCTGCCATTGGCAGCCCATTGGTCAATGTATTCAGCCATGTCAGACGAAGGTGTAATAGGATAAATACATGCAACTTCACTGAACATGTATGCGATGTGGGAAGTTGCCCAGTTTCCTTCGCAAGTAATAAATTTTTTCTTTTTTTCCATGATTATATAATTTAAAAAACCTTAAATATTAAGTAATTACGTGATTATTAAATTTGAGGCACAAAATTAATAAATTAAATCAAATCTG
>JAUWKH010000299.1 GCA_030614305.1 Bacteroidota bacterium | reverse complement strand
GGCTCCATGTAAACATTTCTTCCCATGCAATAAGTGTTAATTTTTTTTCAATTGATACTTGAGTAATTTCTTTCTGTTGGGCACAATGCGGCCAACCCCACACAATTGCACCTACTTGTACCTGAGACAAATCTTTTGCCAAAGGTTTGGGCATTAGCACACAATCAAAACTTTTTAGTATTTCTTCTCTGGAAGCAACTCGTCCTGATGTAAGTTTGGCTAAAGTGTTGTTATCCATGCCAAATCTCAACCCATACCCTTCTTCAAAAGTGATTTGTTTTCGTAATCTCTGTGGAATGCGTTTTAAATGTTCCGGATGAATGGCTACCCGGTTTTCGTTTTCTTTTAGTGATCTTCCAATCACACCTACAGTTAATAGTTGTGTCATATTGTTTTTTCTTCTTTCTTAATTTTGCCTATACATATAATATATTATTAACAGCAAATATATGCATAATATGTCAAATATGCAATAACAAATTTATTCTTTTATTCAATTAGCTTATACTATTGTTTTGTAAAAGTTTGAATAAAAGATTAAAGGAGATTTTTCAAAACCTGAGCTTTTCCTTTAGCTTTTTTAAACCGTTTTTACTTAGGTTAATTTTTTTGCCGTTTTTCAGGATTAAAATATAACTGTCTTTTGAATAAGGTTCAATTCCCGAGATCAGTCCGATATTTACAATATAGGAACGGTGTACCCGGATAAACATTTCAGGATCTAAGTGAAATTCGAAAAATTTCATTGTTTTTTGTTTCAGAAAACGACCTTTTTCAGTGTGAATCATAACATAATCATCGGCGGCTTCAAGATATTCTATCTTGCCGGCAGGAATTATTTCTACCTTATTTCCGGTTTTAATCACAACACGTTGCAGAATTTCATTCGAACTGTCGAGATGTTCCGATAATTTTTTGAATCCACTTTGATAATTTTGTCGGGAAGATATTTTTTCAAGGGCTTTTTTAACTGCCGTATCAAATCTTTTTTGTGAATACGGTTTCAGCAAATAGTCAATAGCGCTTTGTTCAAAAGCCTTGATGGCATATTGATCATGGGCTGTTGAAAATATTATCACAGGTTTTTCGTCGAGAAGCTCCAGCATTTCAAAGCCGTTAATTTTAGGCATCTGGATATCCAAAAAAATTATTTCAGGTTTTAGTTCATTTATAACTTTCAAAGCCGTAAATCCATTATCACATTCTGCCACTATGTTTATACTGCTGTGTTTTTCAAGATATTTTACAATTATTTTTCGGGCAAGTTCTTCATCATCAATAATAACAGACGTAACCGAAATGGTTTCTTTCATGTTTCTTTAATTTAATCTTCAAAATTAGTATTATTTTTAAGTCTTCCGTCCTCAGTCTTCAGTCTGCTGACCGCTGACTTTTATTATTGGTATATTGATGATAACTTCAAAAATATTATTCCTTTTTTCAACCTTCATAAGATCGTTCCTTTTATAATGAAGCATTAGCCTGCGGCGAATATTTTCCAATCCTATACCTTTTCCTTTTCTTGAAACCGTATCGGGAGAAAAATTGTTACCGATAGAAATATTCAAATAATTATTATCTGAATAACATTTTATCCGGATCTTAACAGTTTCGGTACTTTCATTAACACCATGTTTGATTGCATTTTCAAAAATTGGTTGGAGGATCATATTCGGGATTTTTACATCAAGGCAATCTTTTTCAAGATTCTCTTTAATCTCAAGCCGGCTACCAAACCGGATTTTTTCAATATTGAGATAACGGTGGATATTTTTCAGTTCATATTTTAACTGAACTTGCTCGTTTTCATCGGTGCGAATAGTGTATCTTAAAAAATCCGACAATTCAAGCACCATCTCACGGGCTTTTTCGGGTTCAAAAACTATAAGTGAATTAATTGAATTAAGACTGTTGAACAAAAAATGTGGATTTATCTGTGATTTAAGCAGGTTCAGTTCAGCTTCTTTTACCGACTGTTTTAGTTCGGCTTCCTCAATAAGTTTCTCTTGGTAATTTTTGTAATAATTTATCAGATAATAAATAAGGATAATAACTGCATAAATGAGAATGCCGTAAACGAAACGCAGTGTTAGGGAATTATCTAAAAACAGTATGTAATTTGTTTCATTTATAAATATTGATGATAGAATAATATAACCGCCGAATAACCAGAAAAAAATAATAAAAGCGCCTGTAACTAAATGGTCGAGGATTATCCGGTACACATGTTGAGTTTCTGTTGTAAGATAACGCATAATATACCATATGCCTATTCCAAAAGAACATAGTATAAAAGTGTATATAAGCGAATCGCAGACTGAAATTACAGGAGAAAACTTATAATAATAGAAAAGTATTAAAAAATGCAGAACAGCAATGAATGCACCACAAACTACGTAAAAAATAAGATTCTTTTTATTTGTAATAATAGGGTTCAAAATAATTATTCTTTTATTTTTTATCTAAAAAATTAACTGGATAATTCAAAAAAAAACCGACCGCTTGTACGAAATTATACAGCCGGTTTTTCTGAGAATTTAGTAGTCTTTAATTTCTCCTCCTCCAAAAATACATAAACCTTTGATAACTAATTCATTTTTTTGTAGAATTTCAATATTTTTTGATGGACGCCGTTTATCGGAAAATCCTCCAAAAACACTTATCACTTCCATTTTGACATTCCATTCGGGTGGAATTATCAGGTTGGTTCCACCAAACAGATAAAACACATCTATTATATTGCTGCCTTCCGAAAGCCTTGCTTCGGTGAGATTAATCTTTG
>JAUWKH010000366.1 GCA_030614305.1 Bacteroidota bacterium | reverse complement strand
TAAAACAAAGTCCCGTTTGTTAAAACTGCAACCGGAACATCAGGCTTTTTTTGTTTAATAAATTGTAAAACATCACCAATGCGTGAGTTAAGAGTAGGCTCTCCCGAGCCGGAGAAAGTAATATAATCAGGAGCAGGATTATTATTAAAATAATGGTCTAACTCCTTTATTACCTTATCATAAAGTATATACTCTTTCCTGTCAAGTGTTAATTTAGTAGTAGGTCCGCATTCGCAATAAATGCAATTAAGCGAGCATACTTTATGAGGAACAAGGTCAACTCCGAGCGACATTCCGAGACGTCGCGATGGTACGGGACCGAATAAATATTTGTACATGAGTTAATATTTTAGAATTTAGATTTTAGAATTATGATTTATGATTTTTTAATTATAAGCCAAACGTATCTTCTCATCAGCTAATGTAGGCTTAATTAATTCTTTCCACTTTGATGAATTCCACGTGCCAAGTTTTGTGTGTACGTCATAATATTTCTGTGGAATCGGATGAGTTCCGACAACTACTTTGATTTTATATCTTTTTTCAATATATTTTTTGAAATGACTTATATTATTACAAGGTGGGTATCCGACAACCAAACCTGTTGCGAGATGAATTACCTGTACTCCGTTTTTTATCATTTCTTCAGGAGTATATTCAATATTTCCTCCCGGACATCCTCCGCAAGTAGTATATCCAACAATTTCCAACTCATCTTCTTTTTTATAAATACTAAACGCTCCTTCTCTGTTTTGCATAGCTTTGAAACATTTTCCTCCAGCACAATTGCGATAGCGATTACAAATAATAATTCCGATTTTAATTGTTCTTTTCATTTTACATAAAAAATTTATAGAATATTTATTTCAAATATCATTTTAAAAACCTACCATCATCTTTAGAGTTAGTAAGTTTGTGAATATTATTTTTAATCCAACCTGTTTTTTTTGCTTCTCTTATATCAAATTCAGGGATAAAAGGTTTAATGTCTAAAAGAAAAGTTCCATCTATAATATCAATATCCTTAATATGCAGTTTGTTATTGCATATATTTACAAGACGTACTATGGAAAAACCTATCGGATTCGGTCTGCTCGGCGCACGGGTTGCAAATATGCCATGTGTTCGATCATCCATAAATGGTTTTATTTTTAATAATGCTTTCCCTGATAAATGGAAATGGTATAATAGTATGATATTTGAGAATCCTTCCAAATCAGTTAAACCTTCAATATAATCATTAAATATTGTTATTTCCCCATCAACACCTTTAGCGGCAGTGGGTTGTATTGGTGTTCCTTTTGCCTCTTTAAAAGGTGAGTTTATAATTCCTATGGGTTTATAAATTATTTCATTATAAATTTTCATAAAACGTGTATGAGTTTAAATATTAATTCCTTTCAAAATTATATCATTTTCTTTAACATTCAAATCATTTGCAATAACATTGCATTTTGCCTTTAAAAGAAAAAACACTGAACGTTCAACATTTGAAAGTCCTTCATAATTTCCCTGTCCTTTACTGATTACCATATCAGCAGCATTAAATTTTTTCATGAAATTTTCATCACATAATTCAGGAATTACTGCCGGTGCTGAACTTCCTGAAGAAATAATTTCGGCAACTTCATTTATTCCCGAAGCAATTGCGTCTTCGTAAGTTACATCATTAATTACAGGAATATCCCGCACAACATAGGTTACAGGTTTTTTTAATTCCTCAATCAAAATTTTATCAAAAACCGATTCTCCGGCATTATCTCCTATATAAAGAATTTTTTCAGCCTTTTTAACTGCTTCTTTTAAAAAGTCTGAGTTAATGTCTTTTGATATTAAAGCTTTATCAATTTCAGCGTGTATTAATTTATCTGTAAAATCATGTTTTGCACCAAAATCAATAATATTACCAGCTATAGCCAAACGCATTGCTGTATCAAAGGGATCTTTTGAATTTGATATTATACCGGATAGTTC
>JAUWKH010000122.1 GCA_030614305.1 Bacteroidota bacterium | reverse complement strand
TATTTTTTAGTTTTAATACTTCTTTTGTATTTATTGATGCTGCATTAGATCCATATACGGTTTTTAATAACCCTTTTGTAACCTCAAGACTCTGCGAACCATATTCAATTAAACCGTATTTTGTACTAAAATCCTTTAACTTTATCTCCAATGAATCAATTCTTTTTCTTTTATTGATTAATTGAGATTTATACATATTTATTACTTCAGTATATTTATCATTATGCATTTTTCTTACCATTATATTATAAAAATCAATAATCGAGTTTACCATATCGCGGGCAATCTGAGGATCTTTGTCCAACACTTCAATCTCAACAGATTCATAAGGAGTTTTATTAATGCTTACATTCTGACTATATTCATATAAAAGTGTGGTATAAAAATATTTGTAATTTGGATCAATTTTATAATGTTTCGGTAAATCATACTTTTTAATAATACTGTCTTTAATATCTATTGACTGTAAAAGCTGAAGCATTTGCTCGGTTTCGGTTTCTTCAGAATAAGGTGAAATATTTGCCGGATATACAATAGCTGAAGATTTATATTTTGGTGTTATAAACCAAGGACTTGAAAATATTACAGCCAAAATAACAGAAATAATTACAATTATTATTAAATGGATTTTCCATTTTATAAGCAATTTTATAAGGTTAAAATTATTATAGTAATTTTCCATTTTATTGTTTTTTTTAATTTTCTTGAATCGAAGTTTTCTTAAATGTAATTTTATTGAAATGTTTCTTTTTTTTTTCTGAGTTTATTAACGCTTTCAAAAATAATTATTAACAAAACACCAAGAATAAATGCAGAAAGTGTGGAAATAATAACAATAACCCATCTTTCCGGGTAAGATTTTCTTTCAGCCTTATAAGCATAATTAACAACAAATTTCTGAGGGAGATTTTCTTCAGCATCAACTTTTGCTTCTTCGTATTTTGATTTTATCAGACTTAATTGCTTTTTTTCATGTTCCAGAGCATCTCTTAACGACACATAAGGTCCACCGTATAATGCGAGAGTATGAAGTTTTTTCTCAAGCCTTCTAACTGCAGAAGTATTTCCTTTAGCCAGTTCAACAGCTAATTGCCTGTTAATCATTTCCGATTGCGACTCATAATCATGAACACCAAGTTTTCTAAGAACCGTTAACGAATCTTCCATTTGACTGATTTCATTCTTCAGTTTTAAATATCCAGCTTCAACAATCTTAAATCCTTTTATTGCCCTTTCTTTCTGCATATAATTTTTTGTAGAATCAAGTAATTCGGAAATATTATTTGCAATATCGGCAGCTGTTTGAGGGTCTTTGTCATAAACAGTTATTTTTACTGCCATGTATTCTGTCCGCCTGAATTTTATATTATCTTCATATTTGTTAAATAATTTAGTATTCTTATATTTTGATGTACCATCAATATCATAATGTTCCATCAGGTTAAACTTTTTTACGATCCTGTCTCTAATTATATTTGAGTTTAAAATCTGCAGCATTTGTTCTGTTTGCTCATCCTCACCAAATTCAAGAATATCCTGTTTCCCGCCATAAGTATCACTTAATAAGGCTTTTGAAATAGAACTACTTGATGTTGGAAATAATACAACTGTTGATTTGTAAAGAGGAGTAATGAAAAATGTTGAAGAAAATATTAAAGAAGCCACCAAAGCAACTGCTGAAATAACTATCAACGGTTTTCGCCATTTATACAAAAAAGAAACAAAATTTGCTGAATCGAAATCACCGTTTTCTTTTAACTGGTTTATCATAATAATTTTTTTCTTTTATAAAAGAGAGCAAAATTAGAAAATTTTATTTAATGTACAAATCTTTTATTCTTTAAGGATTCTAATAAAAGATTTTATACTGAGTAATTTTAAAGTAAATGCATATAATAAAGAGATTGCTATCATGAAAATAAAATTGATTTCCCAAGAAAATTGCAGTTTTTTTGACAAAATATTAATTAATATTACACCGGGTATAAAAAACAAAATACTCAGCAAAAACTTATAGTTTATTTTAAACTTAAAAATACTTTGAACAATTATAACCTGGACGATTGCAATAATAAATTGCGTTATAAGACTTGCATAAGCAGAACCAACAGCAAGTAATTTCGGAATCAAAATTATATTTAAAATAAGATTTAATAACACTCCACAGGCTGCAACAATATTTAATTGTTTAAGACTTCCGTTAGCTGTCAGTAAAGTACCAAAAACATAAGTGGTTGAAATTGCAATAAAACCTCCCATTATCAGCTTGAATACTTCTGCCGATTCAGTAATTTCAGAATCATAAAGCAAATCCATCAACTCATACGAATAAAAGAATGATCCTGCTGCAACAATAACCGAAATAGTTATCAGCAACGTAAAAGCTAATTTCACTAATTGTTCAACAGACTCTTTAATTTTTATCATCTTTGAAAAAATCGGCAGAAGAAGCACAGCAAATAAAAATGCTATCATATTTGAAGCATCCAATAAACGAAAACCATGAGCATATATACCTGCCTGCTCATCACAAATATCTTCCGGCAATAATATCATAAGCATTATTGAATCTACCCTGTTATAACAAGTCATTAAGAATATAAGTACAGCAAACGGGAAACTTTGCTTTATTATCAATAAAAAAAACGGACGGTTCCATCTAAGTCGTTTAAAATGAGCTTTTCTTACAACAATAATTAATGCTGTTAATACTGTCAGAACATATCCGGCAGTTTGAGCATAAACAAACCATTCTATTCGAAATTGTTGTTCTGTAACATTTCCCCAAAGCAGAACTCCGCAAATAATGATCATTAGCATTCTGTCAAGAACTGATAAAACACTATCAGTTTTAAAAAGAAGCAATCCTGAAATATTCGACCTTAAATAAAGTATAAAAGAAAGCAGGAATTGATTGAAAGCGAGAAAGCACAATAATATTAATTGATGTTTATTCCAACCCATTATTAATGCTATCGAAAATACTACGACCACATAAAAAACAGCGAAAAGTAATTTTAATAAAACTATACTTGAAAAATATTTGTTCAGAAGAAAATTATGCTGGGCAATATTCCGGTTATTAAAATTAGTAATCCCAAAATCAAGCAGAATATTAAAAATAAGTGAAAAATTAAAAACAATAAAATAAAAACCATAGTCTTCCAATCCTACAACATTCTGAACTGTCCTGTCAATCCCAAGTATCCAAAATGGCTTGATAAGAAAATTAAGGAATAAAAGTAATGCAAGATTAGTCAGAAATTTTCTTTGCATCTTGAAAAAATTATAAATTTGTACAAATTTATTATAAATATTCGGGTTTATATTAAAATATTAATCACAGATTTAGTTTTACGATTTGAAAATAGCAGTCAACACACGGTTATTAATTAAAGATAAGTTAGAAGGAATAGGGTGGGTAGCTTATGAAACTCTAAAAAGAATTACAAGCCAACATCCTGAGCATGACTTCTATTTTATTTTTGACAGAAAATATAATGATGAATTTATTTTTTCTGAAAATGTTAAACCAATAGTAACTCCTCCGCAAGCAAGGCATCCGTTTTTATTTTATTTATGGTTTGAGCATGCAATACCAAGAGTTTTAAAAAAAATTAAAGCAGACCTGTTTCTTTCTCCCGACGGATACTTGTCATTATCATCTGATGTTCCCTCAATTGCTGTTTTTCATGATCTTAACTTTGAACATTATCCAAATGACCTGCCTTTTCTGGAAAGGAAACATTATAAATATTATTTCCCGAAATATGCTCATAAAGCTAAGAGAATAGTGACTGTTTCCGAATTTTCTAAACAGGACATTGTCAAACAATATTCGGTTGCTGCAAATAAAATTGATGTGGTTTATAACGGAGCAAACGAAAATTTTAAACCTGTTGATGAGTCAACCCAAAAAGCTATCAGGGAAAAATACACTCAGGGAAAGCCATATTTTGTTTTTGTCGGTGCATTGCATCCACGAAAAAATCTCGTAAACCTTTTCAAAGCTTTTGATAAATTCAGAAAAACAAATAATACTGAAACCAAGCTTGTGATTGTTGGAGAAAAAATGTGGTGGACAGGCAAAATCAGTGAAGCATACAATCAGATGCAGTTTAAGAACGAAGTGATATTCACCGGTAGATTATCTGCAGAAAAGCTATGTCAAATAGTTGGTTCGGCTTTAGCATTAACTTATGTTTCATATTTTGAAGGTTTTGGAATTCCAATTGTTGAAGCATTCTACAGCGATGTACCTGTAATAACTTCAAATGTAACTTCAATGCCTGAAATAGCCGGCGATGCTGCATTGTTAATTGATCCTTTTTCAATTGATTCAATTGCCGAAGCAATGAAAAAAATCAACCATGATAAAAAGCTCCGTGAAAACTTAATTATTAAAGGGCAAAAAAGAAGACAGGAATTTAATTGGCAAAAATCTGCTGATAAGCTTTGGAAATCTATTGAGAAAGTTATGGGCTGATAAATTTATTAACCATTAAAAAAGTGTTAAATTAACTATTAAATTTTTTGACAAATTATTATTTACAATTTAAACATTCTCGAAAACATGAACATACTTATTTTAGGATCAGGCGGCAGGGAACATGCAATTGCATGGAAACTGTCACAAAGCCCCAAGTTGACAAATTTATACATTGCTCCCGGAAATGCAGGAACTGCATTATTAGGGAAAAATATTCCGCTTTCGGTATCCGATTTTGAAGGAATAAAAAAGTTTGTGCTCGGAAATAATATCCGGATGGTGATTGTAGGACCCGAAGTACCGCTGGTTGAAGGAATCCATGATTTTTTCCATAATGACAAACAATTAAAAAATATTTCAGTAATAGGGCCTGTTAAAAAAGCTGCAATGCTTGAAGGAAGCAAAGATTTTGCAAAAAATTTTATGCAACGTCACAAAATTCCAACTGCATTATACAGAACCTTTGATAAATCAAATTTGCAGGAAGGCTTATCTTTTCTGAAAAAATTTAAACCACCTTATGTTTTAAAAGCCGACGGACTTGCTGCTGGAAAAGGAGTGATAATTTGTGAATCAATTTCAAATGCTGAAAACGAGTTTAAAGCTATGCTTGAACATGCCAAATTCGGAGATGCTTCACGTAAAGTTGTTATTGAAGAATTTTTAAAAGGAATTGAACTTTCTGTTTTTGTTCTAACCGACGGAAGCTCATACAAAATCCTGCCTTCAGCAAAAGATTACAAAAGAATAGGTGAAGGCGATACCGGATTGAATACCGGTGGAATGGGCTCAATTTCATCTGTTCCGTTTGCAGATAATGAATTTATGCAGAAAGTTGAAGAACAAATTATAAAGCCGACTATTAACGGATTAAATTCCGAAAGTATTAAATATAAGGGTTTTATCTTTTTCGGTTTAATAAATATTAATGGGAATCCTTATGTAATTGAATATAATGCCCGCATGGGCGATCCTGAAGCCGAATCAGTTATCCCGCGTATAAAATCCGACCTGCTTGATTTATTTGAAGGAGTTGCCAATGGATCTCTTGAAGACAAAAACCTTGAAATTGATAATCGTTATACAGCAGCAATCATGCTGGTTTCAAAAGGATATCCCGGCTCTTATGAAAAAGGTAAGGAAATAAAAGGAATTGATAAAATCACTGAAAGTATAATTTTCCATGCAGGAACAAAAGTTGACGAGAATTCAGGGAAAATTTTAAC
>JAUWKH010000181.1 GCA_030614305.1 Bacteroidota bacterium | reverse complement strand
GCCATAGTGGAACCTCCGGTACCAGGCGCCACCCCTACTGTACTCGCCCGACGACCAAACGTAGGCGCTGCTAGTGAGAGCGTAGAAATAACCATTACTGTAACGGCAACCGCCCGGAAGGGCACTAAAACCACTGCTATTTGTGCCATTGCCATTACTAACCCACCCACTGGTGGATTTCATTTTTCCACCTGCTACACCAGTTCCTCCAAGAAAATCAGTTAAGGTTGTCCATTCATCATCAGTTGGCAAATGCCAGCCTGCAGGGCAAATACCCTTTGTGCCTTGTGTTTTTGTATATTGCATCATTTCGTCCCATTGGTATAAACCTCCATAAGTATTGCAATTAGCTTCATTATCATGATAGCAGTATTTTTCAATAGCTCCGTTATTGCTCATATTTTGAGAACCGTCAGTACGTGTTCCTACATTAAGGTTTTCTTTAAACCAGCATTGGTTACCAATTTCAACAGTATGATATGTTTGTCCTTCATAATTTACATAAGTAACACCTTCGCAAGCGTTGCCACCACCATTATTAACAGTTACATTATGCGTTACATAATCTGTCAATCCTTCGGTATCTTTCACTTCCATTTTAACAGTATATGTACCTTCGCTTCCATACTGGTGGTTTTCGGTTTTGTCGGTGCTCCAGTATGTATCCCAGCTACCGTCGTTTTCCCAGTCCCAGCGTATCTGCAAGGCAGATGTTGGGTCTTCGTTGTCGTAACTGTCTGAGCCGTTAAATTCAAACACTGTGGAGGTTGTGCCGGAGGTGGGATCAATTGTGAAGATGGCTGTTGGTGGTTTATTTTGTTCGGGTTCGTCGTCATCTTTTTTACATCCAAATTGTAAAATCATAAAGCTGCTTAAAAGTAAAGCAGCAATTAGAAATAAAATGTTTCTTTTTTTCATTGTTTTAAGTTTTTTACTTGAATATATAGTAGTAAAATACTTTTTCAAAAATAGATAATAATTAGTTTATATCCAAATAAATTAAATATTTCCAACTTATTTTATAAAGCTATGGGGTTATTGTATGAAGGGTATGGTTTATTGTATGAATGACTCGGCTTCGCTCGGCATAATAACTGGAAATTGGTGGAAATAAATTGAAAAATATTTTTCTTATTTTGGGAGCTAAAATGCCTTTCTCAACTCCTGATCTATTCTGTCTTTTAAGAATATTTTGATAAGTGATTGATAAGGCACATCTCTTTTATTTGCAATAAGCTTAAGTTCATCTAAAATGAATTCGGGAAGCCGCAATGAAATTGTCTTAGTTGAAGGTTTTAGTTTTGAAAAAGTAACTTTTTCAGATTTTTTCCAATCCACGAATTCGGAAGAATCTTTATTTGCCCAAAATTCCCTTTCTTCATCTTCATTTTTAAATACCGGTATTTTTTTAAATTTGCTCATAATATATTTTCCTTTCTTTTTTATTCATATCTCTTGCCGAAATAACACGAATTAGATTTTCCCTAATTGTGAAAATAACAAATAATAAACGCTGTGAATCGGTACTTCCCAATAAATACCATCGTTCTTCAAATTGTGAGTGTTTTTCATCAGCAGCAACCACTAATGGTTCATTAAAAAACACCTGTTCACATTCATTGCAGCTTACATGGTGAAGAATCCAATTTTTCTGTGAATTTCCTTCATCCCAGTCAAATCCCGTATAATTGTAAAGTATTTCTTTCATTTAATTGTATATTGCAAAAATATACATAATTATTTGAAAATGCAAATAAAATTTTAAGTATTTTTATAAAAGATTGCTTCGAATAAAAACATTCCATTTTTAAAACAGTTATCTGAACAAAATTAATTACTTTCAAGTGTCATCCCGAAAGGAGCGTAGCGACTGAGGGACCTCCTGACGACTTGGTATTTCACTAACAAATATCATCTACAAACGATTTGGCAATTCGCAAACATATATCATCTGCTAATGATTTGGCAATTCGCCGGCAAAGCCGCTTTATTAACTTTTTGGCATTACGCCGGCAGAAATAATTTGTTAGCTGAGGTGGAAGACGATGAAGGTCCCTCACCCCCGCAAAAGCGGGGGATTCGGGATGACACTTGCCTATTTACAAACTTTTTGCTTCATCGTTAAAAAATTTTAATTGGGGATTGGAGGTTGCAATTAAGGCCTAATCATTTAAAACTATCAATCCTTGTAGCTTTAGTAACTCCTTTAATTTTTACCAATTTAAACAGCAACTCATCCAAATGCCTGGTATCTTTTACACTAACTTTAATTTTCCCTTCAAACATTCCGTTTTTTGAATCAGCGGAAATTGACATCATATTAACTTTCATGTCGTTTGAAATTACTTTTGAAATTTGCTTTAACAAACCAATTTCATCAACACCTGTTACTTTAATAATTGTTTGGAAATGTATCTGATCCGCATCCTTCCATTTAACATCAATTATACGGTAATCATATTTTGATAGCATTTGTGCTGCATTAGGGCAGTTTACCCTGTGGATTGTAATTCCTTTACCAACAGTAATAAATCCAAAAACTGCATCTCCTGATATTGGATTACAGCACTTGGCTAAATTATAGCTGACATTTTCTATTTTATCGTCAATTTCTAAAAAAATTTTCTCAGACTGTTCAACCTGTTTGCTTATTTCTTCATAGGCAATAGTTTTACCCTCACCATTTTTTTTCGGTAAATTGTTACCGGCTTTTTCAACTAAAAGCTTTTTTACTTCCGCTAAATCCAATTTTTCAACTGCAATGGAATAATACAGATCAACCGACGATTTAAATTTATAATATTTTATCAACTTGTCAATTGACTCATCATTGAAAGGTATTTTCCAGTTTTTTAATTTTCGTCTTAAAATCTGATTTCCATTATCTGCTTCTTTATATTTATCTTCTAATAATGAACGTTTTATTTTAGCTTTTGCTTTATTAGTAATAACAAAATTCAACCAGTCAAGTTTGGGTTTTTGATTTTTAGATGTAATAATTTCAACTTTATCCCCGTTATGAAGCACATGTTTTATCTGGACTAATTTATTATTAACTTTAGCACCGCTGCATTTAGAGCCGACATCAGTATGTATTTCGAATGCAAAGTCCAGTATGGTTGATCCGTATTCTAATTTTTTAAGGTCGCCATTTGGTGTAAAAATATAAACTTTATCATTCGGATTGTCTTTTTTCCTTCCTACTTCAATGTCAAAGTTAATTTGATCGGGATTTTCCAAAATATCCCTGATTTGATTTAGCCACTCCTCGCTATCTTTTTTCTTATCAAGCCCTTTGTATATCCAGTGAGCTGCTCTGCCTTTCTCTGCAACCTCATCCATTCGTTTGGTTCTTATCTGAATCTCCACCCATTTTTTGTTCTGACCCAGCACAGTTGTATGTAATGATTCATAACCACTTGCTTTAGGAGTTGTTATCCAGTCACGAAGCCGTTTTGGATTTGGCTGGAATATATCAGTTACAATTGAATAAATCCGCCAGCAGTCTAATTTTTCATTTTTTATTTTACTGTTGCTGATTATCCTGATTGCAAAAAGATCAAAAACCTGTTCAAATTCCAGATTTTGCTTTTTCATCTTATTCCATATACTATGTATGGACTTCGGACGCCCGATAATATCACAGTCTAATTTCTGAAGTATCAGTTTACGTTGAATCGGGTCAATAAATTCCTGTATAAAAACATTTCGTTTGGATTTTGTTGCATGAAGTTTTTTTGATATCTCATTATAGATTTCAGGATTTTCGTATTTCATTAACAGTTCTTCAAACTCTGACTTAATGTTATACAAACCAAGACGGTGAGCTATTGGAATATATAAATATGAAACCTCAGAAGAGAATTTTTGTTGCTTTTCCTCAGAAAATGAATCAACATTTCGCATATCATTAAGTCGATGGGCAAGCTTAATCAGGATTACCCTGATGTCGTCAATAAGGGTAAGAAACAGTTTTCTGAAATTTTCAGATTGCAGGGAAATTTTTTCTGTGCGTAATTCTGAAATTTTGGCAATGTCCTCAATAATCACAGCAACTGATTTTCCGAACTGATTTTCAATTTCTTTTAATGAAAGATATTTGAATGTAACAACATGGTATAATAAAGCACAAATCACAGAAGTAATACCTAAGCCAATCTGGTCAACACAAATTTTAGCTACATCAATATTATGACAAATATTAAACTCTCCTGTATTTGCATAATTTTCAATTTCGGCATTATATGCAATTTCATAAGCACGGTTAACTAACATGAGATCACCTCTTTTCATCAGGGGTTTGCAATATTCAATTAATTCAAGATATTTTGAATTAATCTGAATTTTAGTTTCTTCACTAATCATTAACCGGCATTTTATAAATAATGCTAAAATAAAAAATATTTTAAAGATAATGAAATAAAAAAGCGTTTATATTTTTAAAAACATAAACGCTTTTTGATAACCAACGGGTTAACCCGTTGGTTATTCATGTCCCGTTGGTTATT
>JAUWKH010000185.1 GCA_030614305.1 Bacteroidota bacterium | reverse complement strand
GATATTGTTTACTTTTAAAGGTTGTCCGAAACTCCCATATTTCTGCAGTTAGTTTTTTAAACAACCTCGGATCGTTGATCTCTCTCGATTTCCAAATATTGAAAAGTATTTTTTCCCTCGACTTCTTATCAAGATTATCGAGGAAATCTTTCGCGGATTTTAGAAATCGAACTTCGTATTTAAACATTATGCTTTTTACAAAGATAATAAATATTTCCTTATTAGGAAACTATTTTATATATGTGGAACCACTGCAATTGCCTACAACGAATTGCGCTATGAATAGTTGCCGACCACGGAGTGCTTTCCTATCAAGATACACCGACCTTTAAGCGAGCTACAACCCTTGAATTTACTACTACCCCGGCAATTATTTATGAGCGCGTGTTACCCAACGTATTATTTATAATTTTTCAATCCACAAACAGAAATCCTTATCCATTCTAATCTTAAAATGGCCTAAGTTCAATATTTTCTTTATTTCTAGTGAATTTTCTAAAACTTTGGCTAAATCTCTTGCAACAGCAGAACCATCAATGTTATTACTAACAATCCCATTTATAAATTCAAGATTAAAAGAATAACTCATCCTGTTTTCTGCATTATTAAAATCATTAGAGCTCAGCTGAAAAGATTATTTTGTCGTAGAAACTATTTTTAACTTGTTTCCTATTGAACTTCCGTTTTTCGTCCATAAATCAACATATTTTTCTGATGTTTTCATATTTAGTTATGTTTTCTGTGGTTTATAAATTTTCATTTGTTCTTTTTAGATTTTCCGCTATTCATAAAATATCTACAGCTTTTATTAACAATGTATATTAAACGAACAAATTTTGGTAGTTTTCTAAATTTGGGACAATAACCACCGCTGTACAATTTATTAAATTAGTTATCCCTTACGCAACGCACCGAATACCCCCCCGACTTCTTATAACTGGCGCGATCGACATAATAGATGTTAGAGCTGAGGTGACGGAGCCATGCAACGTCAGTGGTATTACCCTCCGTAGCACTCCACCAAATACAAGAGTAGCCCTCATTGATGAAAACGCCATACTGGCCGTCACGATAGCCACCAGGAGGGGCGGAAAGCCCACTACTATTGTTATTTGTCTGATCGTTACCTACTGCTCCGATTATTGTTGATGTGTTCCAACCAGAGTTTGAAGCCATAGATTTGGCTATTTTATTCCTTCCACCACCAATTGTACCATCGTAATTATAACCATTGTCAGCAAGATAGTTTTCTAACTCTTCCCACTCTGCATCACTCGGCACATGCCAATTATCCGGACATACACCCTGTTTGTTGCTAGGGTTTGCATTTGTACCGTTTTCCCCGTTCATAACGGCAGCCCAAGTGTATAAGGCACCGTAAGTATTTTCGTTGTTAATATCATCATCGTACCAGCAATAGGCTCTGTAGTTATTAAAATCTTTTAAAGCAGCCCATACGCTATCGTTGGTTACCAAAGGTATTTCAGTACCATCGGCATAGCGGGTAACTTTAAGGTTCTCTGCCATCCATCCTTGATTGCCTATTTGTACTGTAGTGTATATGTTGTTGTCTATGTCGGTTACAGTGCCATATGTAGGGAAAGCATGTGTAGCAAAGCTCCATACTTCACTTTCGCTTGTGATGCCTTTGTCATCGGTTGCCACAACTTTCCAATAATAGGTAGTTTCGGGCTGTAAGTTATCGGGAGAATATGATGTTTCTGTTAAATTGGATGTTACAAGTGTTGAGGCATTTTCGGTATCAATATAGACATTGTAAGTTAGCTGGTCTCCATCTGGGTCGGAACACGACCATTTTAGCGATAATGCTATAGGCTGGACTGTTGCACCATCCGCTGGGCTTAAATTAGTGGGTGTATTTGGGGGATTATTTCCTGCTCCATAGGGATTAGCTGAACTAATCCCTGGTATTATTACGTACTGGCTACTTCCGAAAAAAAGCGTATCTTCAATTAGTGACACCCTGAGAGTAACGTAAGCCTTGGTTACTGCATCCTGGGGATTTACTGGATTGGCAAGGTTTGTAATCTTTTGTGAATTGGCATTCATAATAAATTCACTTATTGCAGTAGGTTTGTTTTCTAAGTCGTTGTAATCTCCTGAAAAGTCGCTTTTATCGTTCCATTTGACAGTATCTGCTGCTGTAATATCTTCTGCTACCGATAAACCAAATATTGGATCAGTTTCATCTGCATTAGTAAAATGGTCAAGGTCCGTAATTTGACTTTCGATTATAGATATTCCTGTGCTTTTATTCCAAGCAGTAAATACTGGGTCGTTTTCAGTTATTGTGCCTATTACACTCTCGGCTGTTTTAGCATGCAAAGCATAAGGTACACTTAACAACTGACTTGTGCCTGTAATTGTGTAGCTTGTTCCGTCTGCTGTTGTTGGGTCAGTTTCTGTTTTAATAAAATAAGGGCCACTTGACCATTCAATAGAAGAAAAATCATCTATTGTTGTTCCTTCTCCAATTTCAATGGTTACCAAACCATTGGCATTGGTTGTTGGCGTTTGGGTTTCAATATAAACGGCTGTTCCTGTGACTGAACCTTTCAATATGCTTATTTGCATACCAATTTGTTGGTTTGTTACCAATTGGTCGGTACTGTTTCTAATTACTGCTTGATAACTCAGCTTTTCAGGAACTTGTGCAAATATGCTTGAAAATAATGCTATTGCTGCCAAAATAGTAAATACTCTTTTCATGGCTGATTAATTTTTGATAATTTTTAATATTTTTACTTCCTTGTTGTTTTTAGTTATTTTCAGAAAATAAGTGGCAGGAACAAGATGTTTCATAGCAATGCTTGTTTCATTACCTACAACTTTTTTGTTTCCCAAAAGTTTACCGTTAATGTCGAAAAGTAGATACAACAAATCCACATTGTCATGGCTCTCAACTTTCAAAATAAGAAAATCAATTGCCGGATTTGGATAAGCCGAGAATAATAGATTTATTTCTTTGGCTTGCTCAATTCCGGTTACCATCGAAATCTCATAAGGTTGTTGTAATCCTTCAGCTACAGAACCATTTGTTCCTGTATTTATAGTGTAAACCACTTGTCCAATGGAATAACTCGTTGTTCCGCCTGTTCCCGAAGCTTCTCCACCACTGGCGGGAATTGCTTCTTGTGCTTGTAGTCCTGTTAGTCCGAGTCCTAAAAAGAGTACAATACTTAATTTTAATATTTTTTGTGTCATTTTAATTTATTTAATAATAAATAATTTTTACCACATTTGTTTTTTTATCCAACGTATTAAATTATAATTTTTTAATCAAGAATTTATTTTGTTCGGATTTACAGATTATCATATTAGAACCCACATTTATTTTTAATATTTCAATATATATTTTGTCTCCAAGTTTTAAAACTCCACTTCTTGCTTTCCCATCTTTGGAACCAATTATATATTTTGCAACAAAATCATCATTATTTACTTTAAAATTTAAATAATAAGTAATTGGATTTCCTAGCTGTTCTTTAGGAAATAAATGTTTGTTTTCAACTTTGATTCTTATATTTCTACTTTGAACATCACTCTTTGTAATATTGTCAATATATATGCTATCAGATTTAGATCCCACATCCATATTTTGATGTTTTTTCGTAACAATTGTTTTATTAATCTTTAGTATTGAATTTTTAAAATTTGAGTTTTTTAAAGCAATAGTTGCACAATTCTTTCTCAATTGTATAATTTGGTCTTTATAAGGGTTGTCAGGGTTTTTATAGTCAATATTTAAAACTGGTATTAATTCCTTAATTATTTCTGTTTCTAATTTGTCAATTAGTTTTTTACTTTCAGAATATTCATAAAATGAAAGTGCAAAATTATTTTTCATCCAATTTGTAATAATCCTTTCACTCGGTTCATCAAATTTGAAGTGACTAAATCTGCGTTTTTTATAATCACTATCATTTCTTGGAATCGGTTTCATATTATTTATTGAACATAATATTGAGCCGATTGATTTTCTAACTGTTGAATTACCGGTCTTTCCAGTTGCAAAATGAGTTTCAGCATCCCGTTTTTTTTGACTTGACTCTGTCTTCCCAATGTAAATTATCTGATGTTTTTTAACAACGTCACCAAAAAGAGGGAAATCACTTCCGATATAAAAAAATGCATAGATTCCAGGTTGTTGAGAAAATGATTTAGTTTTTAAAAAATCTTTTTCTCTTTTTTTCAGAATTTCTATAATTTCTTTTGGTATCATATGCTCTCTTTATATTGTGACTAACGTTAAAAATCACAACTCAAATTCAAGGAGTTACCAAATCCAACGTCTTCTGGTTTTATGTCAAATTTAGCAATATTTTTCTTTATCCTTGTTACCATTTTCATCTTCCTTCTTT
>JAUWKH010000016.1 GCA_030614305.1 Bacteroidota bacterium | reverse complement strand
ATCGGTAAATAATATTATTCCTGCCTTAATTTATTTTTTGCCAACTGCCAACTGCTACTGCCACTTGTTAGTATTTTAGGAACTCAAATTTCATTCATCAGGTAATTATGTATGCCCCTTGCTGCTATCTTACCTGCTCCCATAGCAAGAATAACAGTAGCTGCTCCGGTTGCTACGTCGCCTCCTGCAAAAACACCTTTTTTTGAAGTTTTGCCGGTTTCCGGGTCTGTGATAATATTTCCCCATTTGCCAACTTCAATATCAGGTGTTGTTGAAGGAATAAGCGGATTAGGGTTATTCCCGATTGCAATAATAGCAACATCAACAGGCATTGTAAAATTTGCACCTTCAATAGGTACCGGTCTTCTTCTGCCCGAGTCATCAGGTTCACCGAGTTTCATGCTGATACATTCTACCTCTCTTAACCAGTTATTTTTATCGCCATGAAATGTGGAAGGAGTTGAAAGCAATTTAAAAATCAATCCTTCTTGTTCAGCATGATGTATTTCCTCGTTACGGGCAGGCATTTCTGGTCTGGAACGCCTGTAAATCAATATTGATTCTTCCGCACCTAATCGTAATGCCGTGCGTGCGCAATCCATAGCAACATTTCCACCCCCGACAGTTGCTACCCGTTTTCCTTTTATAACAGGAGTTTTATATTTTGGGAACAGATATGCTTTCATAAGATTTGCGCGGGTAAGGTATTCATTAGCTGAATATATCCCGTTAAGGTTTTCGCCGGGAACATTTAAAAACCATGGCAAACCTGCACCTGTTCCCAAAAAAACAGCATCATATTCTCCTAAGAGTTCATCAACACTTTTGATCATTCCAATAACAGAGTCAGTATATAAATTTACTCCAAGTTCTTTCAAATAATCAATTTCACTGAATACAATAGCTTTGGGCAGTCTGAATTCGGGAATGCCGTAGACAAGCACACCACCTGGTTGATGAAGAGCTTCAAACATATCTATTTTATGACCGAGTTTTGCCAAGTCAGCAGCAGCAGTAATTCCTGCGGGTCCTGCACCAACAACTGCAACTTTTTTACCTGTTTGTTTTGGTTTGGGAGGTATTTCAATCTCACCTTCGATTCGTTCCCAGTCGGCTAAAAAACGTTCCAGCCGTCCGATAGCTACGGGTTCATTTTTCTTACCGACAACACATTTAATTTCGCATTGTTCTTCCTGCGGGCAAACTCGTCCGCATACAGCAGGAAGAATATTTTTTTCTTTCAAACGCCTGATTCCTTCCTTAAAATCTTCCTGTGCAATAAATCCAATAAAACCGGGGATATCAATTTCAACCGGACAACCGTCAATACACATTGGTTTTTTGCATTGCAGGCAACGTTGAGCTTCAAGTACAGCTTCTGCCGGAGAATACCCGTAAGGCACTTCATCGTAGTTTTTTATTCTTTCCTTTGGAGGCTGCTCCCGCATGGGAGTTTTTTTTGGGCTTATTTTTGCCATAATTAATATCTTTCGTTTGAAATAATTTCTTCTTCAAGATATGCTTTTCTTCTTGACTGAATAATATCCCAGTTTATTTTATGAGCATCAAAATGAGGACCGTCAACACATGCAAATTTTGTTTCTCCACCAACTTCCAAACGGCATGCACCACACATTCCGGTACCATCTATCATCACAGGATTCATACTTACAATAGTCTTAACGCCATAAGGTCGTGTTACTTCAGCAACACGGTATATCATATAAGTGCATCCGACAGCTATAATCCTGTCCGGTTTCATACCCGATTTAAAGTTTTCTTCTAACAGGTCAAACGAATGACCTTTTGTTCCAAGAGAGCCGTCAACAGTTGAATATCTCACTTCATCAGAAACTTCTTCAAGTTTGTCATTCCAGTAAAGTAGAAATTTGGCGCGGGCTTCGGAATAACAAATTACTTTATTGCCTTTTTCTTTAAGGGCTTTTGCAACCGGATAAATACCACCTATACCATAGCATCCTCCTACCAATCCGACTGTGCCGTAATTATCAATTTCAAAAGGTTTTCCCAAAGGACCTGTAAAAGAATAAATTTCATCGCCGGTTTCGAGTTCAGCTAGTCGTTGGGTTGTAGCTCCGATTTCCAAAAAGATAAAAGTTATTGTTCCTTTATCGGCATCCCAATCGGCAATAGTAATCGGTATTCTTTCACAATATTCATCCGGAATGATAATTACAAATTGCCCGGGAAGCGCCTTCTTGGCAATATCAGGAGCTGTCACAGTATAACTATGTATGTTAGGAGCTATTTGTGTTTTTTCTATGATTTTTACCATATTACTTTTCTTGTAAAATGTTTGGGATATCTTCGTTTTCTATAAGCTTCAGCAATATTTGTACATACAGATATTGAAGACTTTCTTATTTGATCTGTTAAAGAATACTTTTCTTCAACTGGAAAATTCTTTGAAATTTCAAATATCTTCATTGCCAATTGATAAGCTAATTGATAAACTTTTAAATTTTTAAATCCATTACTCATAAATAATATATTGATGTCAAATTAATACTAAATACTGCCACTGCCACTGCTACTTCCACTGCTACTGCCACTGCTACTGCCACTGACAACCTCTCCCAAAATATCCTCCATATCAGGGATCAGTTCTAAAAGATCATTTCCTAAATAATTAAAGTAATTATTCTCAGAAATTATTTCAACGGGCAATTTTTTCTTCTTTACCGAAACATCTGCCCTGACCGGTAGAATTTCCTTTTTTGCTTTTTCTTCAGTTGCAAATGACAAATCAATAAAAGAATTTATTTCAGAAAAAATATCTTCAGGTTTTTTATAATCAAATCCTTTTTCCTGCATGGCTCGTGCGAGATTGGAGATAGTTTCCCATACTGTTTTAACATCTTTTGCTGGAGCTGTAACCGGTATTATTTCCTTAAGTTTTCGTTCAAGATTAATTATATGTCCATTTGTTTCTGTAAAGCCGGTAATTGGGAAAAACACGTGTACATGTTCGGAAAGTTCGGTAAGGAACATATTCTGCTGGACAAGGAATTTTAGCTTAGCAAGATTCGGGTGGGCAGGAATATCCCCAACAACAAACAAAGCAGTAATACCATCTTTTGCAATATTATTTACCATTTCATTACCCGACAGTCCTTTGGTATTATTTAGATCTGTTTTCCAGTTGTCAGACCATTTTTTAATATTTTTTTCACTTGCAAGCTCATCAAAGCCCGGCAAAAGATCAGGATGCAAACCTGCAATTGTGCTGCCATAAAAATTACCTTCATTTAATAAAAAAATAATTTTGCAGGTTTCCGGTTTTTTCAATATTGTCTGAATATTAACAAGGGTATTAAAATTGAAAATACTATAAGGATTTATTAATATTCCGTCTCCTGCGATTATCACAGGATTTTTGGAATTTAACAGTGATTTGACAATTTTTTCAATATCCTGGCGGGAAACACCACAATGCTTAAATACTTTTTCAATATCAAAATTATTAAATTCTTGCTTGAGTTCATTTGAAAGTTTTCCTGAATCTTTATTATTTAAGACAAATAAAAGTGATAATAAAAAAGTATGTTCTTCACCTTGTTTGTATAAAATATTTTGTTCGGCAAAGTATGATGTTCTTGTGTCGTGAGTATTTGCAACAATTATTTTCTTACCGTTTTTAGCTGCTTTTCTTATCCTGTTTTCAATTATCGGATGAGATAAATTAGTTTGTGAACCAATAACAAAAATAGTATCAGCATTTGTTATATTTTCAATATTAGCAGGTTTATGATGAGTGTAATATTCGTGGATTTTTTTTATTATATTTTTATCAGGAAAGGAAGAAACCAAATCCACATTATTTGACTTCATAAGCTTGCGTGAAAATTTCTGTAATACATAATTATTTTCCAGTGATTCGTGGGCAGAGCTAATTACACCGAACTGATTCCCGCGATATTGTTCAAGCTTATTTACTGTAAAGTTTATAGCTTCATCCCAGCTTACTTCAATCCATTTGTTTTCTTTTTTAATAAGAGGAGTTGTAATTCGTTCGGGATGAAACATTATGTCGCCGGGAACAAATTTTCCTCTTACACAAAGTTGTAATGGGTTTGTTCTGTTACCGGGTTTAGGTCCCACATTAACAATTCTATTATCTTTAATATTGATGTTCATCTTGCAACCAACCGAACAAAAAACACATGTAGTTTCAATTGATTTATCAGGAATGCCAACCCATTTACCCATTTTTTCGGATAAAGAACCCGTTGGGCAAACATCAATACATGCACCGCAAAATTCACAACCTGCATCTTTCTGAGATTCCCCGAATGCAGTTCCCACAATAACCGAATTTCCGCGTTGGACAAAATCAAGAACTTCACTGTAACGTACTTCATTACATATTCTCACACACCGACCGCATAATATGCAAAGGTTATAATCAATATCATAAAACGGGTTGTTTTTTTCAGGCTTGATTTCCTTATATGCCCAGGGATATTTTATTTCAGTCAGTTCAAGGTATTCCACCAGATCCTGCAATTCACAGTTTCCGTTATTTGCACAGAAATTACAACCTGTAGTAACACTTACCTTACGGGTTGTTGTCATAAATTCATTACAGTTATTTTTATCTATGCAAATTAGACAGGTATATGGATGTTCGGAAAGGATAAGCTCTAAAATTTCGCGCCTGAGTTTTTGCAATTCGGGAGTTTTTGTGCTGATCTCCATATCCTGTGCAATAGGAGTAGTACAAGCAGTAGGATAAGCCCGCATATTTTTTATTTCAACAATACAAAGGCGGCAGCCTCCGTAAGGTTTAATATTTTCAAGATAACACAAAGTCGGGATATAAATACCTGCTTTTTGAGCAGCTTGCAAAACCGTTGTACCAACAGGAGCATTTATTGTTTTCCCATCAATTTGTACAGAAATATTTTGTGTTGTTTTTTTATTCATAACACTATTCTGAAATTCTTTAGTTTAAAATAAATAAATCTTCGGAGTGGACTCATTCTTCCATCATTCCATTACTCCACTATTCCAATTACACAATAACAATAGCATCACCTGCAATAGCATCAAAACGACATATTTCGTAACATGCCCGGCATTTTATACATTTTTCAGGATCGAGATTATGCGGTTCGCTTCGCGGACCTGTGATAGCACCGGTAGGGCAAACACTGACACATCTCTGGCAACCCGTACATTTTTCTTTTATAACACGATATTCAACCAGATCGCGACAAACGGCAGCCGGGCAACGTTTTTCTTCAACATGCGCCAGGTATTCGTCTTTAAAATATTTTAATGTTGTCAAAACAGGATTGGGAGCAGTTTGCCCAAGCCCGCATAAGGATCCGTTTTTAACCGTACTTGTAAGTCCTTCCAAAATTTCAATATCTCTCATTTCAGCTTCTCCTTTTGTGATTTTATCAAGTATTTCCACCATTTTATGAGTTCCTATGCGGCAGGGAGTACATTTCCCGCAACTTTCCTGGCTTGTGAAGTTCAGGAAATATTTAGCAACATCCACCATACAAGTGCCTTGGTCCATTACAATAAGGCCACCTGAGCCCATAATGGAGCCTGCATCGGCAAGAGATTCATAATCAACGGGCAGATCAAGAAATTCTTCTGACAGGCAACCGCCGGAAGGTCCACCGGTTTGAACTGCCTTGAAAGGTTTTAATGTTCCGCCGCCAATATCAAAAATAATTTCACGCAAAGTAGTTCCCATTGGGACTTCAATCAATCCTGTTCGCCGCACCTTACCTACAAGTGCAAAAGTCTTTGTTCCTTTACTTTTTTCAGTACCAAAACCCGAATACCATTTACCTCCTTCACGCAGGATGTTGGGGATAGTACCAAGAGTTTCTACATTATTAATATTTGTAGGATTTCCATTAAGCCCTGAAACAGCGGGAAATGGAGGTCTGCTTCTGGGCATACCTCTTTGACCTTCAATAGATGCAATCAAAGCTGTTTCTTCACCACAAACAAATGCACCTGCACCTTCTTTTATCTTAATATTAAAATTAAAGCCTGTATTTAGAATATTTTTCCCGATCAGACCTAAATTAAACATTTTTTGTATAGCAATTTTTAATCTTTCAATTGCCAACGGATATTCGGCACGTATGTAAATATATCCGTGATTTGTCCCAATAGCATAAGCGGCAATAAGCATTCCTTCCAATAAAACATAAGGGTCGCCTTCCATGAGAGAACGATTCATAAATGCACCGGGGTCGCCTTCATCAGCATTGCAAATCAGGTATTTGGGACTTCCCTTAGCATTCCTGCAAAACTGCCACTTCTTATAAGTTGGAAAACCTGCACCACCTCTGCCTCTTAATCCGGATGTTTTTATTTCTTCAATAACTCCTTCGGGACCAATGTCAAAAGATTTTAACAATCCCTTGAATCCGCCTCTGGCAATATAATGATTGATATTTTCAGGGTCAATAATTCCACAGTTTCTCAGAACGATACGTTCCTGATTTTTTAACATCGGTTGCTCCCAGAATGATTTGACACCTTCAAATTCTTCTTTATTCTCACCTAAATGCCCGAGAGGTTTAAGCTTTGTTTCACCGCCAATGATGTATTCTGAGATTAGTTTTCTTGATTTTGATACATCTACATTATTAAAACTCATCCGCGGTAAGCCGGGTTTCTGAATGTCAAAAAAAGGTTCTAAATAACAGGGGCCAATACATCCGACCTTAAGAACTTGAGCTTTCAGATTATTTTTTTTGATAGTTCTTCTGACACTATTCCAAACTTCACCTGCTCCTGAAGCCAGACCACAACTTCCCATACCAACATAAATTACCGGCTCGGAACTGTTTTTCAAAGCCTGCCATTCTTCTATGGCTTTTTTTTGGATTTTGTAAAAGTTATTCATATTTGTTCAATAATTCCTTTAATTTTATTACTGACATACGACTATGGATTTTATTGTTAATCATTACAACAGGCGCTAAGGCACAACATCCCAGACAAGCTACACGATCAAGGTCAAATCGCATGTCATCGGTTGTTTCCCCCGGGGATATTCCAATTTCTGCTTGCAATGCCTTTAATATAAAATCACCTCCCTGAACATGACAAGCAGTACCAAGACAGATCTTTATGGAATGTCGTCCGGGAGGATTAAACCTGAATTGAGAATAAAACGTTGCAACACCGTAAATGCTACTCCTTGAAATCCGGAAGTAATTGGATATTCTATTAACCGATTCAGGTGAAATATATCCTTTTTTTTTCTGAACAGATTGAAGAACAGGTATTAAATTCCCTTTTTCTTTTGGAATATGTTTTTTTAAAATTGCATCTATTGTATCTTTCATTTAACCTTTTATGTTTTTTGCAATTTAATGAAATTCATTTAATTAGCTCTGTTTTATTAATTATATTATTTTCCAAATATATTTATTTTTTTAAATTTAACAAAATTTTATAATGAGTTTCAGTATTTTCAACTTTTAAAATTTATTTGAGATCATGATTTTAAATAAATTTAAGATTATTTACTATTTGAAAAATATTTTAAAATCAATATTTTTATTATTATTGCAAGTTAATTTTAAAAATATTAAATATGGAAGACCTGCTATATGATTTTATTTCATTAAATGTAAAATGTCCTGTTTGTAAAAAATCATTAATGGATGAGGAAACCCCTGTTGATGGTAAACCAGGCATTAAGTTAAATATTGAAGTTTCAAAAAATAAGGGAACAATTTATTTAAGTTCAATTTACGAAAGTTATAATTACCGATGTGATATTGAATTGATAAAAGGCAAAATTGCAAAGTTTACTTGCCCAAATTGTTTATCAGAAATTACAAGTAATATTGAATGTGAAGATTGTAATGCTCAAATGATATCGTTTTTATTGGATATTGGTGGTAAAGCCAACATTTGTTCACGTATTGGTTGCAAAAGCCATTTTCTTGAAATAGATGATATATCATCAACCTTAAAAAAACTTTATCATCTTGGCGATTTTAAAGGTCCTTTGCCCGAAGGAATTGAAGAAACAGGAGAATCGAAAGAAATAATTGAATCAGGAACTTACCTCCATACTTATTGTCCTCATTGTAATAAGTCGTTGATAGAAAAAGGACTTGTAAAATTGAAAATTTCTAAAGAAAACAAAGAAACCGGTTTTATATTTTTAAGTCCTTACCTAAATGTATTTACATCAAAATCAACAGTAATTTTACCTGAAGAGCATATTGTCGGAGATATTAAATGTTTCCATTGTAACACCAGCTTAATAGATAAAAACGAAAAATGCGGAAAATGTGGCTCTCCTGCAGCAAAAATTGCTGTAAGTGCCAGAACAAAACTTATTGATTTTTATATCTGTTCAAAAAAAGGTTGCAGATGGCATGGCTTGGATGAAGATGATTTACATGATATTGAACTGGAGGATAGTTTAGAATGGTAAATGTTAAACGTTATAAGTTATATGAATTAACTAGAGTTCGTCTATTAAGTCAAACAATTTTTGAATTAAAGCACCAAAACTTGTCCGTATGAAGCGAAGCAAACGACACGAAGTTAGTACGTATGTATCCATATGGATGGATGACCGAAACTGTTTTAGTCATTGAATTTTTGGTCATTGTAATTTATTTGAAATTTGGTCCCGAAAGCTTTCGGGATGTCATTTGTGATTTTTTAAAAAATTCTAAATGCTTAGTTTATAGACAGACTATAATTAATACTATAAATAAAAAAATAGAAATTAAGATAAAGTATGTTTCAAATTGTAAGAAAAGAGGAGATGGCAAAGGGAACGATTATTCGTTTTGATATTGATGCTCCCAAAATTGCTAAAAAAATAAAAGCCGGACAATTCATTATTTTAAGAGTTAATGAAACAGGCGAACGGATTCCACTTACTGTGGCTGATAAAGATGAATTTGCCGGGATAATTACAATAATTTTTCAGGTTGTAGGAAAAACCACAGCTTTAATGCGTACATTAAACGAAGGCGATGTTATTCTTGATGTTGTTGGTCCGCTTGGAAAACCTGCCGAAATTGAAAAAACAGGAACAGTTGTTATGGTTGGCGGTGGAACAGGTGTTGCTATTCTTCATCACGTTGCCAAAGCATTTAAAGAAGCCGGAAATTACGTTATCGGTATTATTGGTGCTCAGGAAAAAGAAATGCTCATCATGGAAAATGAGATGATTTCAATTTGTGATGAACTTGTTGTTACTACCGATGACGGAAGTTATGGCGAGCGGGGATTTGTTACAATACCCCTGGGAAAATATCTTGATGAAAGATATGATATAAAATTAGTTTATGCTATCGGTCCGATTGTTATGATGAAAAATGTGTGCAAGCTTACTAAAAAATATAAAATACTTACTATGGTGAGCCTCAACCCAATTATGATTGACGGTACTGGAATGTGTGGTGGTTGCAGGGTGAAAGTAGGCGGTGAAACTAAATTCTGTTGTGTTGATGGTCCTGATTTTGATGGGCATAAAGTTGATTTTGATGAACTTGAAAAAAGGAATTCATTGTATTTAAAAGACGAAAAAGATTCATTATTATATTCCATCAGGTAAATGATATATTATTTTATAAATAAATCGTAACTATTTAGCTTGTAAAAAATGTTAATAAATTTGATGTAAAATTATAACGAAATAAATTACAAGCACCAAATAACAAAATACAAATAAATTACAATGATCAAAAATACAAATTCAAAACAAAAAATTTATGATTTTGAAGAACGAACGTTTCAATTTACTAAAAAAGTTAGAGGTTATTGGAATTTTAATAATTGAGATTTATTTGTTATTTGGTGCTTGTGTTTTGGAACTTAATTATTAATAACTTTTAAAACCTAATTATAAAAAACACATAAGATATGCTTGAACAAGATGTAAGATATCTCAAATATAAAACTTATCTAAGTTTCTATTGTCCGCATTGCAAGAATACTTTTAATGTTGAAAGAAAGCATGAAAAATCATTGATTTTTAATGCTATATATAAGAAAGAAGATATAGTATTAAAGTTAAGTCCATTTCTTGATGTTTTTGATATAAAAGCATCCGTTCCGATAAAAGATGGTGAAATATTGGATGACTTGCTTTGCCCGAGTTGTAAAAAAAGTATTGTCAATCACAAAGTTAAATGTAAAGAATGCGGCTCAAAAGTTGGGGAAACTATTATTTCGGCTTATGCCAAATTAATACCCTTTTATTTTTGTCTGAAGCACGGTTGTGAATGGCACGGGATTAGCAAAGAAGATGAGAAAAAAATAAAATTAAAGATACCACGTCAGGCAATGCCTGAACAGGACCAAAAACTTAGAGTTGATAATTTTCAGGAAGTACCTTTTGGCTATACATCCGAGTTGGCTCTTCTTGAAGCCGGCAGGTGTTTACAATGCAAAAATCCAAAATGTGTTGAAGGTTGTCCGGTTAATATTGATATTCCTTCATTTATTGCATTGATAGCAGAAGAAAAATTTAATGAAGCTGCAAAAAAGATAAAAGAACGCAATATTCTTCCCGCATTGTGCGGACGTGTTTGCCCGCAGGAAAGCCAGTGTGAAGCAAAATGTATACTTGGAATAAGGGATGAGCCAGTTTCTATCGGCAGACTGGAAAGGTTTGCAGCCGATTATGAGAGAAAAATGGACATGGTAGAAGTTCCGGTTATTAAGAATGATACCGGTAAGAAAATAGCAGTTATTGGTTCTGGCCCAGGAGGATTAACTGTCGCTGCCGACATGCGGCAATTAGGTTATTCGGTTACTGTTTATGAAGCTCTTCATGAAGCAGGAGGAGTTTTAACTTATGGAATTCCCGAATTCAGGTTGCCAAAATCAATTGTTCAGTTTGAAATTGACTATCTGAAAAAAATGGGTTGCAGAGTTGAATTGAATCATATTATCGGTAATATTATTACTATTGATGAGTTGCTTGAACATTTTGATGCCGTTTACATTGGTGTTGGTGCAGGACTGCCCTGGTTTATGGGTATTGAAGGTGAAAATCTTGGAAATGTTTTTTCTGCAAATGAATATCTTACACGGATGAATTTGATGAAAGCATATAGATTTCCTGAATACGACACCCCAATGCCAAAAGGAAATAAAGTTGCAGTTATCGGTGGAGGTAATGTAGCAATGGATTGTGCCAGAACAGCTATCAGAACAGGAGCAACTGAAGTAACCATTGTTTACCGCAGGTCGCGACATGAATTACCTGCACGCGCCGAAGAAGTTCATCATGCCGAAGAAGAAGGAATAAAATTCAAATTATTAACAAGCCCTGTTAAATATATTGGTACCGATTTTAATACAATCAAAGCAATGGAATGTATTAAAATGGAATTAGGCGAGCCTGATGCTTCAGGCAGAAGAAGACCGGTACCTATTAAAGATTCCAATTTTACTTTAGAATGCGATATGGCTATTGTTGCTATCGGCAATGGTCCAAACCCAATTATTTTCCAGTCATCTCCAGATATTAAAAGAAACAAAAGAGGATATATTGATGTAAATGAGAAAACCAATGAAACTTCTAAAGAATTTGTTTATGCCGGCGGTGATATAGTAACAGGTTCCGCAACCGTTATCCTGGCAATGGGCGCTGGAAGAATAGCTGCTAATGCCATGCACAAGAAGTTGTCTTCAATAAAAAAGAAGAAATAAACACAATTACGGATTACGACCTGACAGTTAAACTGTAATCCCGATATTCTATAGAGCCCTTTATAAGACCCTAATACACTACCAACTTCTGAGAAATCATATTATGCTTATTGCCAATAAAACAATTATAGATTCCTGCCGGTAAATTGCCAGGCTCCCATCTCACATTATATTTTCCCGATAAATTATTATTTACACGAATCTCATCAATCTTTATTCCCTGATTATTAAAAATAAATATAGATATATTGTCATCATCTTGACAAGGGAAGGTAAAATTAATATTTGTGTAATTCTTTAATGGATTAGGGAAAACAGAAACAGAGTATTTATTTTTTTTATTTTGATTTATGCCTGTAAGGTAATCATTGGAAAAATATACACCGCTGTCAGTACAACAGAAAATTGCGATACTACTCCAGGTTGGATTGAGTTTTATTTTATTGATATTAATACATGGCAGATTTGTATTAAGAAAAGTAAGTCCGGGTGGGGGAGACTGAGGGTCATAGATAGCTATTCCTTCGTAGCTTCCAAACGAAGCTTCCCATCCGACAAATATATTATTTAAAGCATCAAAACCTACAGCGCTCATATTATTAGCATAAAATTCCAAATTCCAGTTTGCACCGTAATTATCAGAACCGTATAGTCCGGAGGAATTGGAATAATCAGGGAAAATACCGTAAAGTATTCCTTGGTTAGTAAATTCCATATCCGTTATTATAGGAATTCCGCCGGCAGTTTGGTTCCATGTATTACCACTATCATCCGACCAGTAGGTATTGAAAACATTACTAACTTCGGAAATTACAAAATGATTTTCGTAAAACTCCATACAAGTGCAGGTTTTATCGGTAAAGTAAGGTACATCTGTCCATGTTAAGCCGTCGGTTGACTTCAGCAAACCACCGAACTGACAGCCAACATAATAAGTTACTGACGGAAAATCGTATTTAATAAAGTTCGGGTTCGCACACCAGTGAACAACGCTGAACTGGAAGGTTAACAAGTCAAAGGTATAGATGCCATCTGAATAGCTTCCGTTGCCCATAACAACCAGGATTTGTGTTGCATTAAACTGAACTGCTTCCCAAACGGGTAATCCGCCGTAAGTGAAATAATTCCAAATCTGGTTATTATCATCATGAAGATACATTCCATTCGGAGTACAAATTACTCCTTTACTTGAGCCAATCCCAAAACAAATGTTTGTAGCATGGATACTGTCGGGACAAAAGCTATTCCATGTGTATGAATAGACTGATGTCTGAAATAAAAATACTGTGAGTAAGAAAATTAATTTTTTCATTTTTGTAGTGTTTTAAATAACACAGTAAAGTTATAAAAAATCTTAATAATAAACTATATAATGAAATGCCTGTTGAAAAATACTTATATTTAAAACATCAAAAAGTACATGATTTATTTACTGCCGTTAATAAATAAACACAGAATATTCATATTTAATTTTAGATTGTAATCTCACAAAAAATACTCGATTCATCAAATCCAAAACTTTATCTTCCTTTTTAATTTTGCTCAAAACATACTCAACTTCCGCTTTCATATATTGCCTGATACGCTGGGGTGCAATATCATAGCAGCGTCTCAAACGTTCTGCTGAGAGCTTTTTTGAGTAGTAGTAATCCATTCTAAAATGATTAATTAGGAATATACAAAAAACATAACTTCCTAAAATTAATTAAATTATTTTTATAATTTTGCGTCTTCAAATTTTAATATTTTAGAATATGCGAATAGCAAGAATCAGTGAAAAAAAAATCACAGAAGAACAGGATCAGGTTGATGTAAATTTATTGGATTCTTTAATAGAAAAGTATAAAGATAAAAAAGGCAATCTGATTCCGCTTTT
>JAUWKH010000288.1 GCA_030614305.1 Bacteroidota bacterium | reverse complement strand
ATCAGAATCATTTGAAATTGAATCAATATGAAATTGAAACAGGCGATTTTATAAAAACTCTTTTTGAAGAAAAAAACGAAAAATATGTTGAACCCGAACAGGGGATGCACTTACTCAATTCAAAACCTGAGCAATTTATTTGGTTTAGCGAAAGGGATGGCTTTAATCATTTATATCTTTATAATACTAATGGAGAATTAATAAAACAATTAACAAAAGGTGAATGGGTGGTAACTGATTTCCTTGGGACGGACCCAAAAGATAAAAAGGCTTTTTTCATTGGAACTAAGGAAAATCCTATTGAAAAGAATATTTATTCCTTTGATTTCAAAGACTTAAATATTACACGGATTTCGCCTGATAAAGGAACACACAGGGCAATTTTAAACAACAACGGTAAATATCTTATTGATATATACAGCAGTACTTCTGTAACCCGTGAATATAAAATTCTTGATACCAAAGCTAAGGTATTACAAATTTTGCTTGAAAATAAAGACCCTTTGAAAGATTATAAGTTAGGTGAAATGTCAATTTTTACAATTAAAGGAAATGACAGTACCGATTTATATTGTCGTTTAATCAAACCTGTTGATTTTGATCCTGCAAAGAAATATCCGGTAATTACTTATGTTTACGGAGGTCCTCATGCTCAATTGATAACCGATTCATGGCTCGGTGGTGCAGGTCTTTACCTGAATTATTTGGCAGAGCAGGGATATGTAGTTTTTTCACTTGATAACAGGGGCTCGGCAAACAGGGGATTTGATTTTGAAAGCGCAATTTTCAGAAATCTTGGAGATATTGAAACTGCTGACCAGATGAAAGGTGTTGAATTTCTGAAATCCCAGGATTTTGTTGACACCAATCGTTTTGGCGTTGACGGATGGAGTTATGGCGGTTTTATGACGATTGCAATGTTGTTAAAAAACCCCGGTGTCTTCAAAGTTGGTGTAGCAGGCGGACCAGTTACTGACTGGAAATATTATGAAGTAATGTACGGAGAACGTTATATGGATACTCCTGAAGACAATCCAGATGGTTATAAAAATGCAAATCTTTTTAATTATGCTGATAAACTTGATAGCAAATTATTAATTATTCACGGAACTAATGACCCTACAGTTGTGTGGCAAAACAGTCTGGCGTTTATTAAAAAATGTATTAGTGAAGGAGTACAGGTAGATTATTTTGTTTATCCGGGACATGGACACGGTGTAGGACGCAACGACAGATTGCATTTAAATAAAAAGATTGTAACATATTTTAATGATTATTTATAATGATTAAAAATTATAAAAATATTTATTCAAATTAAATATTATAAAAGAAATTAAATTTAAATTTGCCAATTATTTTTATAAATGTAAAGATATTTTATTCGATCAATAATTGAATATTTTATATTTTTTTTGAAAAATTTATACATTATGATCAAATCAGGATTATCTATTTCATCAATTACCAAGAAAATTATTATGGCTTTATTAGGCCTGTTTTTAATTGTTTTTTTGCTTGTTCATCTTGGTATCAATCTTTTTATTTTGCCCATTTGTGAAAACCATGCAGAAATGTTCACTGCAGCAGCACATTTTATGAGCACAAACTGGATAGTAAAGGTATTTGAGGTTATTTTAATAGCTGCCTTTTTAATCCATATTATCTATGGGATTATTCTGCAAATTCAAAACTGGGGTTCTCGCGGAATAAATTATAAAATTCCAGGTAAAGCCAAAACATCTTTTATGTCAAGATATATTATTTATTCAGGTTTGGTTATTTTCTTGTTCCTGGTATTACATTTTTACAATTTTTATTTTATTAAGCTGGGGCTTATAAGTGCACCTGCAGCTGCAAATATTCCTTTTCCACAGGAAGAACATTTTTACCAGCTTGTTGTATACTTATTTTCTCATGATATTTACTTTTCAATTCTCTATATAATCGCGTTTATTGTTCTTGGAATCCATTTGAATCATGCTTTTCAATCCGCATTTCAGACATTAGGTTTAAATCACAGTAAATACACACCGTTTATTAAAGCTATAGGAACTCTCTACGCAATTGTAATAGCGGTTGGATTTTCAATTATTCCACTTTATTATATGATATTCGGACAGTAAAATTTCTATAAAAATATTCAGAAAATTATCTTAAAAAATTAATAATAAGATGACAAAACTCAACGCAAAAATACCTGAAGGACCCTTACCTGAAAAGTGGTCGAAATACAAATCCTCGATGAAATTAGTGAATCCGGCTAATAAAAAGAAGCTGGATATTATTCTTGTCGGCACGGGACTTGCCGGTGCAGCAGCAGCAGCTTCATTAGGAGAGTTAGGATATAACGTGAAAGTTTTTTGTTTTCAGGATACTCCGAGAAGAGCACATTCTGTTGCAGCACAGGGGGGCATTAATGCAGCAAAGAATTACAGAAACGATGGTGATAGCGTTTACCGTCTTTTTTACGATATGATAAAAGGCGGCGATTACAGGGCAAGAGAAGCAAATGTTTATCGTGCAGCAGAAGTCAGTAATGCTACTATTGATCATTTAACAGCTCAGGGTGTTCCTTTTGCCAGAGAATATGGCGGCACATTGGATAACCGTTCTTTTGGCGGGGTCCAGGTTTCAAGAACATTTTATGCCAAAGGACAAACAGGACAACAATGCTTATTGGGCGCTTATTCAGGATTAAGCCGGCAGGTAAATAAAGGTACCGTGAAAATGTTCAGCCGCTGCGAAATGCTCGATCTGGTTATTGTTGATGGAAAAGCCAGGGGAATTATTACAAGGAATTTAATAACCGGCGAACTGGAAAGACATTCGGGACATGCAGTAGTTTTGGCAACAGGCGGCTACGGAACCATTTACTACCTTTCCACTCTTGCTGTTAATTCTAATGCATCGGCTGCCTGGGCAGCTTACAAAAAAGGTGCGTTTTGGGGAAACCCTAGTTTTGTGCAAATACATCCTTCAAGTATCCCTGTT
>JAUWKH010000351.1 GCA_030614305.1 Bacteroidota bacterium | reverse complement strand
GAAAAAAATAAACTAAATTTGAAATAATAAATCAATCCCTATTTGATATGTACAGTTTACTCCGAAACGGTATTGCGACACGAAGTCGTATAAGTGATAGTTTTACTGAGACTTAGTTCTTTGATAAAACCTGTTGTTCTCCCAACAGTACCCTACCGGGACAACTGATGTATGGTGTAGCCATTATTGGTTGAAGCTCCCGGTTAAATAGTACCAAACGTTTGGATTTTCTATCCTGCAACGGGGCTATAAAGCCGTAAGGCAGATAGTCTTCGGGGTCTCAATACCGATTCAGGGCTTGGGTTGGTGGGTAAGGCTAAAATATTTGAACATTCCTTAACTGCCGTAAGAAGTAAGGAGCGAACTAAGCGAAGCGATCTCATGAGCGTTAGCGAGTAAATTCCCCTTGCCTACTCGACACTTTACGTTGTGCAACATGCAGAAAAAGACACTACCATGTATGAAACATTAGTAAATACTATTTCAAATTTGATACAGTTTCAAGATAATGATTTAAGTATAATTAAACCATTATTCAAGCCATATGTGGTAAAAAAGGATTCAATCCTCGTAGATAAAGGAGAATATTCAAATATGGCATTCTTCATTAATACTGGATATTTAAGATACTACAAAGTCGTTGAGACAGGAGAGGAACAAACTATCCATTTGTTATCTCCCGGCGACTTTGCTGCATCGTTTTGCAGTTTTGTCACCAATGAAAAATCAGATGAAACATTACATACAATTACAGATTCCGAATTACTAATTATCAATAAAAATGATTTGGAAAATCTTTATGATTCAGGAGTCAAGTGGCAAATATTCGGAAGAAGACTGATGGAAACCTTATTGCTGGAAAAGGAGAAACGAATTATAGACCAATTATCTTTGTCTGCACAAGCCCGATATATCAAACTTATGGAGACAAATCCATCATTAATTCAAAATGTGCCAATTCAATATATTGCCTCATATATTGGAATTCAACCAGAGTCATTAAGTAGGATTAGGAAGCAGATTTTTCTAACAAATGTTAAGTAATAGAAGTTTTTAGTTATCTATGTTTGCAGGATAACTTTAAAAATGATTCAAATGAAAACAGCTTTAATTACTGGCGCTACCGAAGGAATAGGTTTTGAGTTCACCAAAATATTTGCTCAAAACGGAATAAATTTAATTCTTGTCGCAAGAAACGAAAACCGATTAAAAGAAATCGTTAAGGATTTTTCCCAAAACAAAATTGACATTAAAATTTACGCAAAGGACTTAAGCATTATAGACAATGCAAAGTATATTTATGAGGAGATAAAATCACAGGGTATTTCAGTTGATTATTTAGTAAATAATGCAGGATTTGGTATCAATGATGATTATATAAAAATTGACTGGCAACGAGAATTGGAAATGTTTAATCTAAACATGATTACTCTTGCTTATTTTACAAAAGTATTTGCCAAAGACATGGTTTCAAGGAAGTTTGGTCGAATTTTAAATTTAGGTTCAACTGGGTCGTTTCAAGCTGGTCCATACATGGCCGGATATTGTGCGACAAAATCTTTTGTTTTAAGCTTATCGGAGGCTATTAATTATGAACTCAAAGGGACAAATGTTAGTGTTTCAACATTATGCCCGGGGGTTACAGATACAAAATTTCATTCGGTTGCACAAACTGGGAATACAATACTTTCAAAGTTATTTTCTCATGCACAACCTGAAGATGTTGCAAAATACGGATATAAAATAATGATGAAAGGTAAATCTTTGGGGATACATGGATTTTCAAACAGATTAATTGTATTTTCGAATAGATTTTCAAGTAGAAATCTTTTAGTTGCATTTTCAGGAAAGATTTTAAAGAGAAAATAAAATACACGTTGCACAACACTTAAGTATCGTTTTCAGCGGTAGCCGAATATGTACTTTTTGTTGAACTAAACCGGATTAGTAGTTTAGATACCTTATAATATTGAGGAATCGATTATTTTAGGTGAGCTTGTTTGTAAATTTTGCATTTCATTTTGGCGGGACATTTCACAAAAACAGCATTTTTTATCCGGCAAATCACCATTGAACTTATAAAAAATCAAAAAAAGTTATAGTATTTAAATGATT
>JAUWKH010000336.1 GCA_030614305.1 Bacteroidota bacterium | reverse complement strand
TGTCGCATCTTACAATCCCGCCAAAAATATTGACAAGAATGGCTTTTACATTAGTATCTTTCAGAATTATACTAAAAGCTTGTTCAACTCTTTTGGCATCAGCTGAGCCACCAACATCAAGGAAATTAGCAGGATTACCACCTGAAAGTTTAATAATATCCATTGTTGCCATAGCAAGACCTGCACCATTAACCATACATCCAACATTACCATCTAATTTAACATAGTTAAGGTCATAACGGTTGGCTTTCATTTCAATCGGGTCTTCTTCATAAATATCGCGCATACCAGCAATATCAGGATGACGGAACAAAGCATTATCATCAATAACAACTTTAGCATCTACTGCAAATATTTTATTATCCGAAGTTTTTACCACAGGATTGATCTCAATTAATTTAGCATCTGAGCCAACATAAGCTTTATACAACTTATCAATAAAGTTAAGCATTGATTTAAATGCTTTGTCTTTTAATCCTAGATTAAATGCAATATTCCGGCATTGGAAAGGTAACAATCCAACTCTTGGATCAATTATTTCGGTGAAAATTTTATCCGGGCTTTCTTTGGCAACTTTTTCAATATCCATGCCACCTTGCGGAGAATACATGATCATATTGCGACTCTCAAACCGGTTTAGCAATATCCCGACATAAAATTCCTGTATTTCCGACTTACCGGGATAATAAATATCACGCTGTACTAATATTTTCCTTACTAGTTTACCTTTTTTACTTGTTTGGGGAGTTACTAATCGCATACCGATTATTTGATCGGCATAATCTATTACTTCATTAAGATTATTGGCAAGTTTTATTCCTCCTCCTTTTCCTCTGCCGCCTGCATGAACTTGTGCTTTAATTACCCATTTATCAGTACCGGTTTGAACATGCAATTCTCTCGCGGCTTCCAATGCATGAGCAGGTGATTCAGCCATAATACCCTCTGGAACAGGAACACCATATTCTTTTAATATTAATTTTCCTTGAAATTCGTGTAAATTCATTTTACGATTTATTAGTTTTAATAATTTATGAAACGCAAATTTATTACTTTTCTGTTATATTTGCATTTTTAATACAATAATATGATTAAAGCTAAAGATATTTATAAATCTTACGGTAATTTACAAGTGCTTAAAGGCATAAATCTTGAAATACAAAAAGGTGAAATAGTTTCTATTGTAGGAGCTTCCGGAGCCGGTAAATCCACATTACTTCATATTCTCGGCACACTTGATAAAGCCGATCGGGGAATAGTGGAAATAAACGGAATTGCCGTTAATCAATTATCTGAAAAAAAATTATCTGAATTCAGAAATAAAAAAATCGGGTTTGTTTTCCAATTTCATCATTTGTTGCCTGAATTTACAGCTTTGGAAAATATATGTATTCCTGCATTTATTGCAAAAGAATCAAGAAAAGATGCTGAAAAAAAAGCATCTGAATTACTAAATATTTTAAATTTAACAGACAGGGCAGAACATAAACCTTCGGAACTTTCCGGCGGTGAGCAACAACGTTTGGCTGTTGCCAGAGCTCTTACTAATAATCCGGCAGTTGTGTTAGCCGATGAACCTTCGGGAAATCTTGATTCTGCTTCATCCATTGAGCTTCATGAAATGTTTTTTTCGCTTCGCGACCAGCTTAAGCAAACATTTGTTATTGTAACTCACAACAATGAACTCGCTGATATGGCAGACAGGAAATTGGTGATTAAGGATGGAGTAATTAAATAAATATTACAATATTCATTTTTACAAAACGTTGATAATTGTTAATTTATACTAATGCTGAATAGAAATGCAAAAACTTTAAAGGTCTATTCAGCACGCATAACTAATTCCAAACTCCTATGAGTTTGTGCGTATGTATAATCAGCTTTACTTCGCAAAACTTGTTAAGAATTAGTATAATTAATTTTTTTAAAATAATTTCAAACAGGTTTTTAATGACTATTTTCAGGATTCGCAAACTAATATTTTCACTGTTATTTTCACTTATCTTTTTTTCCGGAATTGCTCAGACAACGGAGGAATCTTATAAAGATGCCATTGAAAGTGCTGATAAATATTTTGATTCAAAAGATTTTATCAAAGCAAAAACTTCATACCAGTATGCAAGCCGTTTAAAACCTGATGAACAATACCCAAAAGATAAAATCAAAGAAGTTCTTGAATTACTCAGATCACAAGTATCACAAAATAATTTATATGCTGAAACAATTATATATGCTGACAAATTATATGATGAGAATAAATATAATAATGCATTAACAGGGTATCAAAATGCTTTAAAAATATTTCCCGACAAGCAATA
>JAUWKH010000192.1 GCA_030614305.1 Bacteroidota bacterium | reverse complement strand
CTTCAAATTTGTAAAAATCCGGCAATTATTAAAACTATATATCGTCTGAAATAGCCGTCCCCGCTACTTTTGGAGTTGTTCAACAATGCATATAAAAACCGTAGATGCTAGCGCACTACGGGATTTTTATATGCTTAGGTGTTACCAACCTTATTTTATTTATTTCAAATCATTTAATGTTTCCTTTGCCAGTGAATTTAATGCTTTCCAATCATCTGTCTCGATGTATTTTTCAATGACTGGAAGGAATGAGTTTGATTTATTTGCTCTTTTAATTAATTCATCATCAAATTTCCCCAACAATTCCAATTCATAGGGTTTAAATGCGTCTTTTAGAATTTCAGCATCCGGGATATAGAAGTCTTCCCATTGTCCGAATAGCTCTTCTGATACTTGAGCAATTGGAACAGATTTTTGATATTCAAGTTGTTCTTCTTTTGAAGACCATAATTGAAGTACTCCAATTATATTATTTCTCGTTAATTCAATAAATTCATTGTCATTGATACTATTATCTTCTGTAACGATTTGTTTTGGTTTATTAATTTTATTCCGTAATGGTCTCTTTTTTATTGTAACTCGATAATAATATATTGGAGCGTAAATTGCATTTAGAAAAAACAAAGGAATTATGGATAATGAGTATTTGTCATTTTTATACCAAAACCAAATACAGTAACCCCAATGAAAAACTACCGCAAAATTTAAAATCATCAATGTCAAATTGTACGGGTTATTTCCTTTATTCGCAGTTAATAAGTCAGATGATCCTGGTATTTTTATCAGAATTATTGGTATTACTATAAACACGAAAAGGACAAAGAAGATATTAATCCAGAAAGTTATATATGCTATTTTTTCTATTAATTTCATTGACTTCTCAATTGTCTTTTAATATGGTTGGTAACTCCTAAATATTTATTTACAACATGAGTATATATCTCTGTTGTTTTTGATGAGTTATGCCCAAGTAATTCCTGTATATACCTTATATCAACCCCTGATTCAAGCAAATGAGTTGCAAAGGTATGCAACAATACATGCGATGAACCTTTTTTATTTACTCCTGCATTTTTTATGCTTTTATTTTACGTAAGAATCGTTCAATCTTGCGATTTGCCAGCCCCGAAGGAAAAATAACTGTAAAAAAAGCCGAACCTGCTTATGAAATGTAAAACTAAAGCTTTGTCTCATCAAATATGTATGGCTCATTTATTAAATGATTTGAATTATCTAACAAAAAGATATAATCATAAGGGGTATCCGGCTTATTTTAAATCACCAAACGGAACATTCATTTTTGCAGTGTTGATGTCCGTTACCGATACTATTAAAAAAATTATCAGAATATCTTAAATTCTTTGAAAATTATCGCTACTTTGCACACAGATTTTTACAAAACGTTTGAGTATGTTTGCATATTATTAAGCATACGTTGTGTATCTTCTGTAGATCAAATTATTAATTGGAATTAGACTTTAATATGATCCATTTGGTATCAAATATATTTGAAAGAATAAAGAATGGGGACGAAAAGGCATTTGATTATATCTTCGATACATATTACACGGGCTTATGTATTTTTGCAAATAAATATGTTGAAGATATAGACCTTGCAGAAGATATTGTACAAGAACTTTTCATTAAAATATGGATAAAAAGAGAACAAATAAATATTAATAATTCATTAAAATCTTACCTTTTTCAATCGGTTAATAATAGCTGTTTAAACCATTTGAAACATCTAAAAATAAGAGATAATTACAAAAAACATATAAGTTGTCAAGATACTGATGAATTGCACTACGATACTCTTGTTGAGGAAGAATTAAATTTAAGAATATATAATTCGATTGAATCATTACCTGAAAAATGCAAGATAATATTTAAACTAAGTCGTTTCGGGGGATTAAAATATAAAGAAATTGCTGAAAAGCGTAAAATTTCGATCAAAACCGTCAAGGCTCAAATAGGAAAAGCCTTAAAAATCCTTCGGTACGACCTGCAGGACTACCTCCCTTTACTATTAATATTCAAAGTATTATTATAAATAAGGTACTAACACGAATTTAATGGGAGTATTTAGATTTGGAAATGATAAATTTAAATGCGGAAAACTGGAATGTTGGAAAGCAATGCATGGTATTCAAGGAATTTTTCCTTGCTTTAGGGGTTCAATAATTCATTTTTCTTTCAAAGGAATACCTTTGGCGTAACTTTCCATTATTCCATTATTCCAATAAAACTATTTTACCAATTAAACTAACAGTAGAACCATAAAAATAATTATTTGAAAAATAAAGTAAGCCTAAATATTTCTTTAGTTGTCATAATATTATAAATAATAAATAATATGGAAAAGAATTCAAAACATTTCGATTGGGTAATTGTTGCTAATATTTTAGCAGATGAAGCTACTCCTGAAGAAAAACAAATATTCGATAAATGGATTTCTTCAAACAATGAAAATAAAGCATATTTTAATGATCTTAAAAAAATATGGAATCAAACCGGATCATTAAGCGAATATGATTTAATTGATGTTAATGCTGCAAAAGATAAAGTAAAAAGAAAAATCAAAATACAGAGTAAAAATAAATTCATTTTTGTACGCAAATTATTGAAAATTGCAGCTGTATTTGTATTTGCTTTTGGAATTGGCTGGTTGACATACTATATATTTGAAAAAGCAAGCAGTAAACATTTTCAGTATATCGAAACTGTTACAAAAAATGGAGAAAAGGCTCAGGTAGTGCTCTCTGACGGAACAAAAATCTGGATCAATTCCGGCTCAAGTTTAAAATACACTGATGTATTTACCGGTAAAAATCCTGAGGTTTTTTTAGAAGGTGAGGCTTTTTTCGATGTATCACATAATAGAAATAAACCATTTATAATAACAACATCACTTATACAAGTAGAAGTTTTAGGAACAGAATTTAATGTATCATCATATCCCGATGACGAAACAATTGAAACGACCTTAGTTACCGGAACTGTTAAGATTACAAGTAAAAATGCTAAATCAAAATTGGGAAAAGAAAGCTATATGCTTAAGCCAAACGAAAAAGCAACTTTTTCAAAAATTAATAATTCCATAGTTGTTGATGAAGTAATACCACAATATTATACATCATGGAAAGATGGCAGGTTATACTTCAATAACGAAACATTTGAAAAGATTGCAAAACGATTAGAACGTTGGTATGATTTGGAGATAGAACTTACCGGTAGCGAATTAAAATACAATAGATATACCTGTGTTGTTAATAAAGACAAAACAATCGAACATGTTTTAAATCTTTTAGATATATGTACTCCTATTGAATATACAATAGAAGGAAAAACTATAATTATTAAACAAAAGTAATTGTTGCAAAAACTAAAAACTGATGAAAAAAGAAAGTACGATAAATTCTGACATTTCGCAAAGCAAGATCATTTGTTTTTTAAGATTAAAAATAATGATTTTTATTATTCTTTGTGGCTTGCTAAATGTTTCCGCGAGTACTTATTCGCAAAATTTTACGATTTCAATATTGATGAAAAATGTTGAGATTATAGAAGTGATTAAAGAAATAGAAAGACAAAGTGATTTTGATTTTTTTTATAAAAATAACGATTTAAAAACTGATCAAAAAATTAATATTGATGTTACAAATGCAACTATCGAAGAAATATTGGATTATATTTTGGAAAATACCGGCCTGACTTATTCAATTGTCGATAAAGATATTGCTATAACAAAAATACCCGTACAGGGTAACAATCAAAATCAATTAAACCAGACTATTATAACAGGTGAAATAACCGGAACTGTAACCGATGAAAATGGAGAGCCTTTACCGGGTGTAAACATTATAATTGAAGGGACTACTACAGGAACAATTACAAATTATTACGGAAAATATATACTTGAAGTAGGGGATTTTAATGGTAATTTAGTTTTTTCTTTTATGGGTTTTAAACAACAAGTTATTGCTATAAATGGGAGAACAAAAATTGATGTAACCCTTATTGAAGAGATGGCCACACTTGACGAAATAGTTGTCATTGGGTATGGTGTCCAAAAGAAAATTGATAAAACAGGTGCTGTATCAACTATTGAAGCTGCCGAATTAAATGATGGTGTTATAACCGATCCGATACAATGCTTGCAAGGAAAAACAGCAGGTGTTTTAATCACCAAAAAAGGTGGTG
>JAUWKH010000076.1 GCA_030614305.1 Bacteroidota bacterium | reverse complement strand
TCCCATCAGATGTGGCATTTAAAGATTTTTCGCCGGATGTTATTATCGGAAGCAAAGCTGCAGGAAATTATAAATCTCCCAAACAGGATGATATTATCTCCCAGATACAAAACATGCTGATGGAAAAGACCGATTACAGCATTATTCCGGGAACAGGTGTGCTGATAGAACCCCAAATGGGAGATATTAGTAATGTAATTGATTTCAGCAATACCAAAGCATTTATTGATAGCGGATACATTGCAACAATAAGAAAAATGAATGAAATTTCTCACTTGATTAATCAACGAAGTAATCCAAAGCAGATTGAAGAAAAACGTAATAATTTTCTTAAAAAAGAACCCCCGCTTATAATTGATTCAATATATATTAATGGATTGAAAAAAAACCAGTCATTTTATGTTAGCCGGCTATTAAAACACAAAGAAAAGTATATCACTATTAAAGAACTGAAACAGGAATATTTTAAGCTAATTGCCGACGATAATATAGAATATGTTTATCCTAATTTGAATTTTAATAAAGAAACAGGTTTTTATGATTTATATTTAGATATAAAAAAATCCGAAAATTTTATTGCCCAATTTGGCGGGAATATTTCATCAAATGCTATTAATGAAGCATTTTTTGGTTTGAATTACAGATTTCTCGGTAAAAATGCTTTTAATATTGGTGCAAATGCATATTTTGGAAGGTTTTATAGTTCGGTTAAATTAGAAACAAGACTTGATTTTCCAGCAAAATTACCATATTTTATTGAAATGGATTTTACATATAATCATAAAGATTATTTTAAAAATACTACTTATTTTTTTGAAGATAAAGACCCGTCGTTTTTAATCCAAAACGAAAATCATTTAGCAATAAATGCGGGAATACCATGTGACAATAATTCAAGGTTAGTTCTAAGTATAGCATCAGGGGGATTAAAAGATGAATACTATCAAACCAATTATTTTAGCCGTTTTGATACGACTGACATAACATATTTTGATTTTATTTTACCATCATTATTATATGAAATAAACACTCTGAACAGGAAGCAGTATGCTAATAGCGGAGTTCATTTATTACTATCTTTAAGATATGTTTGGGGTAAGGAAAAAAGTATACCCGGTTCCACTTCTGTTATAAAAGATGAATTTGTTGCATATCATAATTTTTATCAGTTAAAGTTTATTTATGATAATTATTTTAAAACTTTAGGTAGTTTTAAATTTGGATTTTACGCTGAATTATTTTTATCAAATCAGGCATTATTTAATAATTACACAGCAAGTATATTATCTGCACCTGCTTTTCAGCCTATACCGGAAAGTAAAACTTTATTTCTTCCTAAATACAGGGCACATAATTACGGAGCAATCGGACTGAAAAATATTATTAGATTATACAAAAATATTGATTTTAGAATTGAAGGGTATCTTTTTCAACCGTATCGTTTGATAATTCAGGATCCGGATAATTATAAGGCAGTGTATGGTGAGCTATTTTCCGACAGGTCGTATATTGCTTCGACAGCATTCATATATCATAGCCCTTTTGGCCCCATTAGTATAAGTTTAAATTATTATGATCGTACAACTGATTCATTTTCATTTATAGTTAATTTCGGGTATATAATTTTTAATAAATCCGTTTTTGATTAAATCTTTTCTAATTTATTCTGATTTTTTTTTTCAGATATTAAAATATTACTATTTTTGCATTCCTATTAATGTATTATGTCAGTAAAATCAGTATTTATATTGGTTTTAATTGAATTCTAAAACAAAAATATTTTGTTTGTTAATTTATATAAAAAGTATTGTTGAACTTAATCAGATTTCTGAAGTTGCTTAAAGCAATTTTCGGGAAGAGAATTCTACATCTGTAAAAAACAGAAGATATTATGAAAGAACAAGTCCTATTACCTGAAAAAAAGCAGGAAAAACAAGTAAAATTACTGGAAGAAAAAAAGCTTTCTGATAAAAAACAAAAAAAAACCGGAAAAAAATCAGAGGATAAAATTACACCCGATATTGATTTAAAGGAAAAACCGGAAAAAGAGGTCGTCAAGGTTACTGATAAGAAAACCGTAACAAAAAAAACTGAAAAGGGTGAGAAGAAAAAACCTATAAAATCTAAAAAGGAAACAAAACCTGAAAATGTAAAAACAGAAGATCAGCCGGATACTGATTCTGATAAAGAAATTAATAAAACTGAAATAGCAGTTGCAATAGCAGAAGCAAAATCTGCAACAGAAGAGTCAGAACCACAACCATTAGAATCCCTACCAGAAATAACAGCAGCAACACCAGAAGCACAAGCTGCATCAATAGAAGAAGAAGCCACAGCAACACCGGCAGTAGAAGAGAAAAAAAAACCGGAAGAAGTAATTGAAGATTATGAACAATTATCAAAAGAGCAGCTTGTTGAGTTATTGGAAGCTACGGTTAAGGAACCTGATGTTACTTCAATAAAAACAAAGATTGCACTGATTAAAGTAGCTTTCCTGAAGATCAATAAAATTGAAAAAGACCAACAATTAGAAAAATATATAGCTGAAGGTGGAGTAGAAGAAGATTATTCTCCAACTGAAGACCAGTTGGAAGAAAGATTTAAACTATCCTTTAGTATTTATAAACAAAATAAAGCCAGATATAATCAGGAGCAGGAAAAACTTAAACAGGATAACCTTGAGAAAAAGAAACAAATTCTTGAAGAACTGAAAGTTTTGATAAGCTCTGAAGAAACCCTGAAAAAAACCTATGATGAATTTAAAATTCTACAGGAAAGATGGAAAGAAATTGGTATGGTGCCACAGGGTGAAATTAATAACTTATGGCAGAGTTATCACTTTTTAGTTGAGAAATTCTTTGATAAAGTAAAAATAAATAAAGAACTAAGAGACCTTGACCTTAAAAAAAATCTTGAAAGTAAGATAAAACTTTGCGAAAAAACAGAAGAGCTTCTGATTGAAACTTCTATCCTGAGATCGTTTAAACAGCTTCAGAAATACCACGAGGAATGGAAAGAGATAGGTCCTGTAGCTAATGACAAAAAGGATGAAATATGGGAACGATTTAAAGCAGCTACCGATAAAATTAATGAAAGACGTCGCGAGCATTATGCGAAATTGCACGAAGATCAAAAAAATAATTTTGAAGCAAAATCAGCATTATGCGATAAAGCTGAAAAATTAATAACAATTGAGAGTTCAAATATTAAAGAATGGCAGGATCATACTGACAATATGAATGAATTGTTCAAAATTTGGAAATCAATAGGACCTACACCCAAAAAACAAAACGACGAAATTTGGCAGCGTTTTAAGTCATCCATGAATACTTTCTATACAAATAAAAAAGAATATTTTGCAGGGATCAAGGAACAACAAGTAAACAACTATAACCTAAAAATAGATTTATGTGTTCAGGCAGAAGCTTTGAAAAATAATACAGACTGGAAAAAAACTACACGTGAAATGATAAACCTTCAGAAAGAATGGAAAAATACAGGACCTGTTCCGAGAAAAAATTCCGATAAAATCTGGAAAAGATTCAGGGCTGCTTGTGATGAGTTTTTTAATAGTAAATCGGATTATTACGCGAATATTCAGGACCATGAAGTAAATAATCTGAAGTTAAAGCAAGAAATGATCCAAAAAGTAGAAGATTATAAGTTCGGTGAAGATAAAAAAGAAAATCTTAATGTTATTAAAGAATTTCAGCGTGAATGGATGGATATCGGACATGTGCCTATAAAGGAAAAAGAAAAGCTTCAAAATGAATTTCGTTTAGCTGTTGATAAACATCTTGATAAACTAAAAATCAGCTCGACAGAGATAAGTACGTTAAATTATAAGACAAGGATTGAAGCAATGAAAGATTCACAAGGTGTAAAAAACTTTATTTTTAAAGAGAGAAATTTCATTTCAAATATGATCAGTAAGCTTAGAGAAGATGTTAATTTGTGGGAGAATAATGTTGGATTCCTTAGCGACTCAAAAAATGCAAATATTCTGAAAGCAGAATTTGAAAAGAAGATTAATAAAGCCAAACAAGACCTGACAAATTTTGAAGCTAAATTAAAGGTATTGGCTAATTTCAACAAGTGAAAAAATGAGAATAAATAAAAAATGCAGGAATTTTTTATTTAGTTTTTTGATATTGGTTAATAACGATGAAAAAATTTATATATACACTGATTATAATATTATTAAGCATATCAATTTATGCTCAAAACCAAATAAGCGGTAAGATTACCGATAGCAGAACAAATAATGCTATTGAGGGTGCTAATATATATTTGTTAGAGCAGCATAAAGGAACAGTAACAAATATAAAAGGCGAATATAAGCTAAGAAATTTACCAAATGGAAAACTTAAGATACAATTTTCATTTATTGGTTATAAAACAGTTATTAAAACGATACAACTAAATAATTCTGATATAATATCAGATATTAAGATTGAACCAACCATTATACAATCGCAGGAGATTGTTGTTTCAGGCGGAACATATTCATCTCAGCATGAGAATGCAATAAAAATTGAAACTATTAATGGAGTACAAATAAATAATATAGGAACTCCTTCATTTAATGAAGCAATAGCAACTATTCCCGGTGTTGATGTAATTTCAAAAGGGTCAGGTGTTTCAAAACTTGTTATCAGGGGATTGTCAATGACAAATATATTGCTTCTTAATAATGGAGTGAAAATGGAAAATTTCCAATTTTCTGAAAATCATCCTTTTATTGTTGATGAATTTGGAATTGATAAGGTTGAAATAATAAAAGGACCGGCATCATTATTATATGGATCCGATGCAATTGGCGGAGTGATTAATTTTATAAAAGAAAAACCAGCTCCGATCGGGAAAATAATTGGAGATTATAATCTTCAATATTACTCAAATACAGAAGGAATTGTTACTAATTTAGGAATTAAAGGAACTTCAAAAGATTTCTTTTGGGGAGTAAGAGCAGGTGTTAAAAATCATGCCGATTATATAGAAGGAAATAGCGTTTATGTTCCTAATACAAGATTTAATGAATTAAGCTTAAAAACTAATATCGGTTTGAATACAAAGTTCGGAACATTTAAATTATATTATGATTATAATAAACCTAAGTTAGGAATGTGTGTTGGTGCTGCTGTTCCTTTGATTTCGGAAAGGGGTAGGGAAAATGATGTGTGGTACCAGGATTTGACAAACCATGTAATTTCATTGCAAAATAAATTATATATTGGAAATTATAAAATTGATGTAGATATAGCATATCAGATGAATAACAGAAAATTACAAACCGATACAACCAAACCTGCGTTTGAAATGGTAGATATGGATTTAAACACATTATCTTATGAAATTAAAACATATTTACCATCAAGCAAAAAATCAGAATACATTATTGGTTTTCAGGGGATGAATCAAACAAACAGGAATAACGAAGCACCGGCTCATATAATTCCTGATGCAGATGTTAATGAATTTTCTTTTTTTGGTTTGATACAATATACTTTCTTTGATAAATTAAGACCACAGGCAGGAATAAGGTATGATTATCGTTCTGTCTTAACACAGGAAGAACCGGCTAAACCTATGGTTGATAAAAATTATAATAATATTAGTGCTTCAATTGGTGCAACTTATAATCTGAATGAACAGCTTTTATTCAGAGTAAATTTTGCTTCTGCTTACAGAACGCCAAACATTGCAGAATTAACCCAAAATGGCATGCATGGGACTCGATACGAACAAGGTAATGCTAATTTAAAACCACAAAGAAGTTATGAAGCAGATTTAAGTATGCATTATCATTCAAATTATGCAACATTTGATATTTCAGGATTTTATAATCAAATCAATAATTATATTTTTATAGCACCAACCACTGATACCACAGGCAACGGAGATAAAATATATAGATATTCACAAACAAATGCGGAATTATTAGGAGCTGAAGCAGGATTAAATGTATATTTTCTGAATTGGTTAAATGTTAATGCAAACTACTCATATATAATCGGGAAAAAGAAAGACGGTGGTTATTTGCCGTTTATTCCACAAAATAAGTTAAGATTAGAAATAAAAGCTCAAAAAGAAAAGTTGGGTTTTTTACATAATTCATTTGTAAAAATCGGGACATTAATAGCTTCAAAGCAAAGCAATTCAGCTATGTTTGAAACCAAAACAGATGGTTACATACTTTTAAATGCCGGCATTGGTGGAGAAATTAAATGGTCAAATCAAATGGTTTCACTTGGTATTTATGTAAATAATTTGTTAGATGAAACATATTATGACCATCTTTCAACTTTAAAAGGAATGAAGTATTACAATATCGGGAGAAACATTAGTGTAATATTAAAAATTCCTTTTGATATAAAATGACCTAATCAGAGAAAAAGGAATTATGCGTTACAATTGCATAAATTTTTCTTACTTTTGTTGATTATGGCAGGAAATACAACAGGTAAATTATTCTGTCTTACAACTTTTGGTGAGTCTCACGGAGAAGCAATCGGAGGAGTTATTGACGGTTGTCCGCCCGGATTGAAGATAGATATGGATTTTATTCAAAATGAATTGGAAAAGCGAAAACCCGGGCAATCTTTTTTAACAACCGAACGAAAAGAAACTGATAAAGTTGAATTTCTTTCAGGAATATTTAATGGGAAAACAACAGGTACGCCAATAGGATTTATTATAAAAAACATAAATAAAAAAACTGAGGATTATGAGTTTTTAAAAGATGTTTACCGCCCGTCGCATGCTGATTATACTTACGAGAAAAAATACGGAATAAGAGATTACAGGGGAGGAGGCAGGGCTTCTGCACGAGAGACTACCACAAGAGTTGTTGGAGGTGCTGTTGCAAAAATATTTTTAAAAAATACCGGGATTAAAATTTTTGCTTATGTTTCCAAAATAGGGAATATTGAATTGGAAAAGGATTATAAAGTTTTGGATTTTGAACAGATTGAAAAATCAATAGTTCGTTGTCCTGATAAAGAAACATCTGAAAAAATGATAAATCTGATAAAAAATATAAAAGATGAAGGTGATTCAATTGGCGGAATTATTAGCTGTGTTGTTCAGGGAGTTCCTGTTGGATTAGGAGAGCCGGTATTTGATAAATTACAAGCCGACCTGGCTAAAGCCATGCTTAGTATAAATGCTGCAAAGGGTTTTGAATATGGTGCAGGTTTTAAAAGCTCCGGTTTAAAAGGTTCGGAGCATAACGATAGTTTTATTATTGAAGATGGGGAAATAATCACAAAAACAAATAACTCCGGTGGAATACAGGGAGGTATCTCCAATGGTCAGGATATTTATTTTAATGTTGCTTTTAAACCAACACCAACAATAAAAAAAGAACAGCAAACTATTGACAAGAATGGTAAAAAGGTAATATTTTCAGGCAAAGGCAGGCATGATACATGTATAGTTCTCCGTGCTGTTCCTGTTGTTGAAGCTATGACTGCAATTGTTCTTGCAGATCATTTTTTACGTTTTAAATCTTATTAGCTTAGTTCTAATGCTAATGAATTTTCGAAATGAATTAATTTCAGAGGGATGTCCGGATATTTTTCGATAAAATGTTTGTATTTGTTAG
>JAUWKH010000276.1 GCA_030614305.1 Bacteroidota bacterium | reverse complement strand
TATTGCTTATAAAAATAATTTGGGTGCAAACTCCGAGATTTATGGTAAGGTGACTCTGATAAAGTAGTTGAATACAATAATAAAAACCTAATGAAAAAACATTTATTTATTATAATAGTATTAACATTTATTCTATATAATGTAAATGCAATTAATAAACGAAAAATATAAACCAGACACGGAGGTGCTTTTAAGTGCTAAATGTTTATAAGCAATATTGAGACATTTGATATAAAGAAAAAAAATAGTAAATTTGTAAAGATCAAAAATTATAAGTAGATGCCAGAAATAAGTAGATTTTACGGAATTATAATTTTAATGAACTTCAAAGATCATGCTCCACCACATTTCCATGCTTGGTACAACGAGTACAAAATAACAGTATCTATTAAGGATGGGATTGTTAAAGGAGAAATGCCAAAAAGAGCTTTGAGATTAATTTTTGAATGGCTGGAATATCATAAACAAGAATTAATGAACCTTTGGAACAGGGCTCAAAAAGGTGAGCCATTATCAAAAGTTGAACCTTTAAAATAATATAGTCATGTTTTTAGAAGTAAATAATGCAGAATATATTAAGGATTACAAGATTCATTTATGGTTTAATAATGGAACAGAAAAAACTGTTGACCTGAAAAACCAACTTGAGGGAACAGTGTTCAAACCACTCAAAAACATAGAATTATTTAAAAAATTCAAAATTAAATTTAACACTATTGAATGGGAAAATGGTGCCGATTTTGCTCCTGAATATTTATTTGAAATAGGTGAAGATATGATTAGTTAAATATTTTAATTTTGTGCTTTTAAAAATTATAGCATTATTTTATTATGTCAAAAATAAGAGTAGCAATCAATGGTTTCGGAAGAATAGGCAGAATAACCTTCAGGCAATTAATAAAGAATGATAAAATGGAATTAATTGCCGTTAATGATCTTACCAACCCGAAGACCCTCGCACATTTATTAAAGTATGATTCAATCCATGGTCAATTTGACGGGGAAGTTAAATTTGAAAAAAATAAGCTGATTGTCAACGGGAAAACAATTAAAGTGCTTTCGGAAAAGAATCCTTCACACTTACCCTGGAAAGATTTGGATATAGATATAGTAATTGAGTCAACAGGAAAATTTGTAACCAAAAGCAAAGCAATAAAACATGTTGAAGAGGCGGGAGCGAAAAAAGTTATTATTTCGGCGCCTGCAAAAGGACAAAGCAATGGAGTTAAATATGTGGTTTTAGGTGTGAATGATGATATAATTGATAAAGATGATGTGATAATTTCCAACTCATCCTGTACCACAAATAATGTTGCTCCTTTGATAATGATTTTGGATGAATTATGGGGAGTTGAAAAAGGGTTCATCACAACCGTCCATTCATATACCAAAGACCAGAATTTATTAGATGCTCCGCACACTGATTTACGAAGAGGACGTGCTGCAGCTTATTCAATTATTCCTACAACTACAGGCGCTGCTAAAGCAGTCACAAGGATTTTTCCGCATTTAAGAAAAAAACTCGGTGGTGCAGGCATACGCGTTCCTGTCCCTAACGCTTCACTAACCGACCTTACATGCACTGTGAAAAAACCTACCAGCATTGAAGAAATTAATGCTGCTTTTAAAGAAGCTGCTGAAGGCAGACTAAAAGGAATTTTGCAATACACCGAAGACCCGATTGTTTCAATTGATATTATCGGCAACACACATTCCGCTGTTTTTGATGCTGAATTAACAGCAGTTTTAGGAGAGAAAAATAAATTAGTTAAAATTATTGCATGGTATGATAATGAAATGGGCTATGCCCAGCGATTGGTGGAATTGATTGAGAAGTTTGTATAATTAATAAGTCTTAGTCATACTTTCAGGAATAACAAGAACATAATTTGCAATATTCAGATATTCATCCGATAATTCATCAATTTCTTTTTGTTCAACCGAAGCAATTGTAAGAATTTTCAAATCAGGATTTTCTTGTTTCAAGTACCATACAATTCCCTCAAAATCATTTGAATGATATGTCCCGTTATAATGAACAAACAATGTCCCTTCCGACAGGTTTTCTAAAATAAAATATGACATGGTCGCATCTTTAATTGCTTGAGCTTTCGGAAGATTGGTATTAGCATGCCCCATGCCGCCAATCATTTTCAACATATTTTTATAGCAATTAAGTTCAGGGTCGTACTTTACAGGGAGAGGTGCAATTAAAACTTTTGCTTCCTGGTTCAAACTATCCAATCCTTCAAAACCCTTTTTATGAACAACGGATGCATATCTGCGAGGGATATTTGTTGCAATAAAATCCAAATTGTTTTCTTTGGCAAATTCAACCAGCGGTTTATAATCCGTTTTATAATTGGGCCATAATTTGGCTTCATTTTCAAAATTTTTTGTTTTTATTAATTCATTTAGATATTCATCAAGAATTAACTGATTGTCGGTTTCAAACATTTCTGCACCCATTACAAGTAATTCCCCTTTCTTTTCAAAAATGTCGCTTGTCAATTCCAGTTGCAGCCAATGACAAATCGGATTATTGTGCATTTCACCAAAAAATACAATATCAGATTCTAAGGCATTCTTTAATAATGTTTTATATTTTACCTGTTTTCCTTCCGAATTAAATAATTTGTAAGCAGGTTTGTCATTTTTCATCGCTACTGTAAGAGCGAAAACTGATAATAATAGAAAGATCTTTGTTTTCATAATTTTATATATTTATTTTTTCAATTCATCTGCATGAAACATCATCGGTAAAATATCTTTTACACTTTTTATAATGCGAATTTTACCTGTATCCCCTTTTAAAATAATACGGATTTCCGATTTTTGTTTGTCTTCATATTCAGCCAAAACCTGACGACATGCACCACACGGTGTTACCGGATGATTTATCTTAAAATTTTTTGCCTTTGCTGAAATCGCTATTGATTTGATTTTTACATCTGGATACTGTGATGAAGCATAAAACACGGCAACACGTTCTGCACATATACCTGATGGATACGCAACATTTTCCTGATTGTTTCCTGTTATTATTTTGCCATTCTCAAGCAAAACAGCCGCCCCGACATAATACTGTGAATATGGAGCATAAGCTGTATTGACCATTTTGCAAGCTGTATCAAGTATGGTTTTATCTTCAGGATTTAAGTCTTCTTTAGAATCGTATTCTTCAAAAGAAATTTTTAAGTCAATT
>JAUWKH010000070.1 GCA_030614305.1 Bacteroidota bacterium | reverse complement strand
TTAAAAAACTTGTTAACTTTGCGAAAAAAAGATATTTATTGACAATTTTATATTATTAATGTAATATCATTAATTGAAAACAGTTAAACTCTTATTGATAATAGTGCATATAAAAATATTAATCAATGAAACCATAAAAAAATACCAGCTATGAAAAAAATTATTGTATTATTTTTTGCTTTTGTTTTTATAGGACTGAGTAGTTGCAAGGAGGCAAAACAACCTGTAAATCCAGCAGATGAATTAGCAAATATTGAAAACATACTTGATCAATATGTAATTGCAAATGAAAATCAGGATTTAAGCTTAATTGAAAAAATTTGGTCATCAGATGAAGATATTGTTTTAATTGGTACTAACAGCGATGAAAAACTCGTTGGATGGGAAGCAATTAATAAAGCCATAAAAAATCAATTTAAGGAATTTACAGGCACTTATATTGCTGTAAGTGATCAAATTATTAAAATTAATGAGACAGGAAATACTGCATGGTTTTCAGAACTATTAAATTATAATTTCAGTTATAATGATGAAGCACATAGTTTTGAAGGAATAAGATTTACGGGTATTCTAGAAAAAAGGGGGGGCAACTGGGAAATTGTCCAGGGACATTTATCTATTCCTGTATCAGTTGAAATAGAAGAAACAAAAAAATAAAATTATTGATGAAAAAATTAGCATTTTCTTTATTTACCGTTCTGGTACTATTTTCCTGTTCGCAAAAAAAAGATAAGGAAAACAAAACTAATATTGAATTTAATAATCCTGACATTGAACTAACGGATTCAACTAAAATTACTCAATCCGTTAATGGGGATGAGTCTTCCAAAATTATTATACAACCCAGAGTTGTTTCGGTAACAAGATTAGAAAAAGAAAATTCCGGGTCTCCTTCAACAATTGAAACTAATATGCAGGCAAAAAAGGCCTTTGATAATGGTGTTGCTAATTATCAAGCTAAAAATTTTGAGGACGGGATAGAAGATTTTAAAACAGTCGTAAAAATTAATCCGACGCATTCAAAAGCCTATTATAATCTTGGATTTGGAAATTATAATTTAAATAAATTTTCAGAGGCATTAACATATTTTGAAAAAGCGGTTGAGTTAAATCCCAAAGATACAACCTCATTGTTATATTGTGGTTTAAGCAATTTTTTTCTTGAAGATTACTATAAGTCAATTGAATATTATGACAAAGCAATAGAAATAAATCCCAGCTATGGGATGGCATATTATAACAGGGGTACTGTTGAAGGTCAGTTAGGAAATTATGAAAGTGCTCTTTCCGATCTTAATGAAGCTATAAAATTAATGCCTAAAAAATTTGATGCATATTTTAACAGGGGGATTGCAAACTTTTATCTTGGAAAGAAAGAAGAAGCATGTTCGGATTGGGAAAAAGCAAAAGAACTCGGTGCGCCGAACGCTGATGTAGCACTCTCACATTACTGTAAATAATTTGATAAATTATTACTTTAATCTACCTGAAACAGTTGCTAATACAAAATCTCCTGAATTAGATGCTTCTTTAAACACCTCACCATGCTGGTAAATTTTTACATTTACTGTTGCATTTTTATTATTTGATTGTGCTGAGAAATAAAAATAGTCACCGGGTTTGCCCTTATACGAATATTTCCAGCCGTCAGGCACATCAGGGTTTTGAATGGTTTGTTTACTTTCTTCGGTATAAGTTACATTATACCCGCTTGGCGTTCCGCTAACTTCGTAAATAACATTGTCTAATGGTCTTTTTTTCTTAAAAATTGAACCAATAATTCTAAAAATATTTGCCATAATTTTTATTTTTTTCAAATATAATAACTGACATTGATAAAGTCAATAAAATTCAAATAAAATGTTGATTCTTTTTTTTTAAAAGAAGATGATTCATTCGGCTAAAATCAACACTTTATTTTCAAGAACTTCAATAATCCCTCCGTTTATTTCAAAATAATGTAAGTTTTTATCCTTTTTTATTATCTTGATTTTTCCTTTTTTTAAAACGGATATTAGTGGGGCATGATAATTTAATATCTCAAAAGAGCCGTCAATACCCGGAAGCTGAATTAATTCCACTTCTCCTGTAAATACAGTTTTGTCAGGTGTTATTATTTCAAGATACATTTTTACTGTATTTTCTTATCAATTAACATTGTTCATGTTAAATTTGCAATTTGCTTTTTTATTTTTCAGCTTTTTCTATCATTTTCTTTCCTTTTTCTATAGCATCCTCAATAGTTCCGACAAGGTTAAAAGCAGCTTCAGGATATTCATCAACATCGCCGTTTATTATCATATTAAATCCTTTAATTGTGTCTTCTATTGAAACGATCGTTCCTTTTAAGCCTGTAAATTGTTCGGCAACAAAAAATGGTTGCGATAAGAAACGCTGAACTTTACGTGCACGATAAACAACTTGTTTATCCTCATCAGATAATTCATCCATCCCGAGAATAGCAATAATATCCTGCAGTTCTTTATAACGCTGAAGGATTTCTTTAATTCTTTGAGTAGTATTGTAGTGTTCCTCTCCAACAATTTCCGGGGTTAAAATTCTTGATGTTGAGTCAAGGGGATCAACAGCAGGGTAGATACCCAGTTCTGCTATTTTCCGGCTCAATACTGTAATAGCATCAAGATGAGCAAAAGTTGTTGCCGGAGCCGGATCAGTCAGGTCATCTGCCGGCACATAAACAGCCTGAACAGAAGTAATTGAACCTCTTTTTGTAGAAGTGATCCGTTCTTGCATTATTCCCATTTCAGTAGCTAATGTTGGCTGATAGCCGACAGCCGAAGGCATTCGTCCAAGCAGTGCTGACACTTCGGAACCGGCTTGAGTAAAACGGAAAATATTATCAATAAAGAAAAGAATATCGCGTCCTCCTGATTTGTCATCACCATCACGAAAATATTCAGCTATAGTAAGAGCTGATAAAATCACTCTTGCACGGGCGCCCGGTGTCTCATTCATCTGCCCGAACACCAAAGTAGCCTGCGACTTTATCAATTCTTTATGGTCAACTAATGAAAGATCCCATCCTCCTTTTTCCATTTCTCTGATGAATTTGTCTCCGTATCTTATCACTTTTGATTCAATCATTTCGCGAAGGAGGTCATTTCCCTCGCGGGTCCTTTCACCAACACCACCAAAAACCGATAAACCCGAATACGTTTTAGCAATATTGTTGATAAGTTCCATGATTATCACGGTTTTACCAACACCGGCACCACCGAATAATCCAATTTTACCACCCTTGGAATATGGCTCAATCAAATCAATAACTTTTATTCCTGTGTAAAGTACTTCTTTTTGGGTAGTAAGATTTTCAAATTTTGGAGGATCGCGGTGAATTGCGTAAGTATGTTCTTTTGAAACCGGTCCGAGTCCATCAATCGGCTCGCCAATCACATTGAATAAACGTCCTCGGATTCCTTCACCGATTGGCATCGTTATTGGTCCACCGGTTGCAAAAACTTCCATTCCACGCCGTAAACCATCAGTCGAATCCATAGATATTGTTCTGATAGTATTTTCGCCTATGTCTTGCTGGACTTCAAGAACAATTATATCACCCTGATTATTTTTAACTTCCAACGCATCAAAAATATTAGGAAGTTCAGCGTCCTGATCAAAAGAAACATCTATTACAGGACCGATTATTTGAGAAATTTGACCTACATTAATTTTTTCCATAAATATTAAAAGCCATTAGATTTGAATGCAAATATAAAAATAAAATCGGATTTTGCCTCAATCTGAAATAAAATCTTTCGCCTTGCAAAGGTTTCAGTTTGTAGTGGGTCAGGAGTTTTGAAATTTTATTTTTTTTTGAAAAGTTTTTTTTGAAAAAGTATCAAAGAAAACACTCCTACCGTGATTGATGAATCGGCAATATTAAAAACGGGACGGAAAAAAATAAAAGTTTCATTAGCCCAAAAAGGAAACCAATCAGGAAAATGCCCCTTGATAATCGGGAAATAAAACATGTCAACAACTTTTCCATGCAAAAATGAGCTATATCCGCCGCTTTCGGGAAATAAAGTTGCAATTTGATTAAAATAATAGCCGCTTTCGCTAAAGATTAATCCATAAAAAGCACTGTCAATAATATTTCCGAATGCACCTGCGAAAATCAGGGAAATACTTATGATTAATCCGGTATTGGCTTTTTTCGCGATAAGTGTAAACAAATAATATCCTATTGCTCCGACAGCCAAAATCCTGAAAATACTTAAAAATAGTTTACCGAATCCCCCTGCAAGCTGAATACCGAAAGCCATTCCGTAATTTTCAGTGAAATGAATTAGAAACCAATTACCAAGCACATGATATTCTTCACCAATATACATGTGGGTTTTAATCCAAAATTTTAAAACCTGATCAACAAGTATAATCAGGAATATTATTATTAAAGATTTTTTCAAAATTTTTTGGGAAACGATATATTATCTTTGATATTGCTTTAATTTCGCATCAATGCTTAAAGTAGCATGCGGAACACTTTTGAGCCTTTCTTTAGAAATTAGCTTACCGGTTGCCCTGCAAATACCGTAAGTTTGGTTTTCAATCCTGATCAATGCATTTTCAAGATTGTTGATGAACTTTTGCTGACGTGCTGCCAGTTTGCTGTTTTCTTCTTTTGATAAAACCTGATATCCTTCTTCTAAAACTTTAAATGTTGGAGAAGTATCATTCGTGCCATGCTCATTATTATTTGTATATGCATCAATAAGCATTTTAAGGTCACTTTTCGCTTTTGCCAGTTTTCCAAGAATTATTTCTTTAAATTCCTGTAATTCCTCATCGGAATACCTGGTTTTTTTTCTGTCTTCTTTAATTGCTTGATCTTTCATAGCATTATATTTTTTTATAAAAACATATTTTAAACCAATTTATTATATTTTGTCAATTTTGATAAAAATTTTAATGTTGTCAGTTAATTCAATATTTACTTTTTCGTTGCTTTCAATCTCATTTACAAGACTTAACGACTCAGCTAAAGTTTCTGAACAAATATATAATAAATTATTTTTAATTGCATTAATAATTTCATTGTTTTTTTTTATCTGAATTACAATTTTATCTGTAACTTCAAAGTTTTTTTCCTTTCTTATATTCTGGATACGATTAACAATTTCGCGTGCTATTCCTTCTTCTTTTAATGACTTTGTAATTGTAATATCAAGAGCCACAGTCAAATTATTCAAATTAGATACACACCAGCCAGGAATATCTTCAGTTAAAATTTCAACATCATCAGATAAAATTTCAATATTGTTATTATTAATATTAAGTAAAATTCTTCCTTTGTTTTCAATTTTATCTATTTCGTTCTGCCCGAATTGATTAATTGTTGCGGCAATTTGTTTCATTAGCTTGCCGTATTTTGGCCCGAGTGACTTAAAGTTAGGCCTGATTTTTTTTACAAGTATCCCGGAAGCATCGGTTACATATTCAATCTCTTTCACATTAACTTCCGACAGGATAAGGCTTTTAACTTCCTCAACCTGTTTCCTGAATTTTTTTTCCAGAACAGGAATCATGATTTTATTTAAAGGTTGGCGAACGCGAATATTTGTTTTTTTACGCAGCGACAATACCATTGATGAAATTTTCTGAGCCAGCTGCATTTTTTCTTCCAGATTTTTATCAATGTATCTTTGGTCGGCATAAGGAAAATCCGTCAGATGAACCGATTCAACATCAAACCTGCCTGTAACTTTGTTCAGGTCAATAAACAGTCTGTCCATAAAGAAAGGAGCTATAGGTGATGATAGTTGTGCAATGGTTTCAAGACATTTATATAATGTTTGATATGCAGAGATCTTATCATCAGAATAATCTCCCTTCCAGAATCTTCTTCTTGATAAACGAACATACCAGTTGCTTAAATGCTCATCAACAAATTCCTGTATCGCTCTTCCGGCTTTTGTCGGTTCGTAATCATTATAATATTCATCAACGGATTCTATTAAGGTATTTAATTCTGATATTATCCATTGATCAATTTCAGGACGTTCTTTTACGGGAATTTCTTTTTCGGAATGTGTAAACCCGTCAATATTTGCATAAAGTGCAAAAAAAGCATACGTATTATAAAGTGTGCTGAAAAATTTTCGTTGCACTTCTGTAATCCCTTCAATATCAAATTTCAAATTATCCCATGGTTGTGCATTTGTGATCATATACCAACGAAGGGCATCAGGTCCGAAATTTTTAATGGTTGCAAAGGGATCAACAGCATTACCGAGACGTTTTGACATTTTATTGCCATTCTTATCCAAAACAAGTCCGTTGGAAACGCAGGTTTTATAAGAAACAGAATCAAAAAGCATCACAGCTATTGCGTGCATTGTATAAAACCAGCCGCGTGTCTGGTCAACACCTTCTGCAATAAAATCGGCAGGGAAACTGGTTTTAAATTCTTCATGGTTTTCAAAAGGATAATGAAACTGAGCATACGGCATTGAACCCGAATCAAACCAAACATCAATCAAATCAGGTTCCCGGAACATTTTTTTACCGCTTTCCGATACCAGAATAATTTTATCCACATAAGGACGATGAAGGTCAAAAGTTTCGTAATTTTCTTTTGACTGGTCACCGGGAATAAATTTTTCATAAGGATTGGATTCCATAAATCCGGCTTTAACGGATTTTTCAATTTCAGCTTTTATTTGTTCGGCTGAGCCGATACAAATTTGTTCTTTCCTGTCTTCAGTAACCCAAATTGGCAATGCAACACCCCAAAATCGTGAACGTGAAAGATTCCAGTCAACAAGATTATCAAGCCAGTTACCAAAACGACCTGTGCCGGTAGCTTTTGGTTTCCAGTTAATAGTGTTGTTAAGTTCAATCATTCTTTCTTTAAAAGCAGTAGTTTTTATAAACCATGAGTCCAAAGGATAGTAAAGAATGGGTTTGTCAGTTCTCCAGCAGTGTGGGTAAGAGTGTTCGTATTTTTCGGTTTTAAATGCTTTGTTTTCTTTTTTTAATTTTACAATAATGTCAATGTCAACATTTTCTTTTGAATCGGGGTCAGCATCAGGGTCATATTCATTTTTAATATATCGTCCTGCAAACTCACCCATTTCTTCTGTAAATTTTCCTTGCTTATTGACTAATGTCAAAGAACCTATTCCATATTTTTTTGCTATCATGAAGTCGTCGGCACCAAAGCTCGGAGCAAGATGAACAATACCTGTCCCATCTTCTGTGGTAACAAAATCACCGATTAAAACCCTGAAAGCATCACCATCTTTTGGCTGAGCATAAGGAAGCAGTTGCTCAAACATAATCCCTTCCAGTTCTTTACCTTTAAACTCATTGCTTACTTCAAAAGGAATATTTTTTTGTCCTTCTTCATAATCTTCAAATATTAAACCTGCATTTTTTTCAGGAAAATATTTATTTAAAAGATCTTTAGCTAAGATAACCGTGATTGGCTTGTAAGTATATGGATTATATGTTTTTACTTTAATGTAAGTTATATTTTTCCCTACACCTAAAGCGGTGTTTGAAGGTAAAGTCCAGGGTGTTGTTGTCCATGCAAGGAAAAATAATTCACCATGAATATTTTTAAAAAGAAATTCGGATTTTTCGTTTTTTGCTACTTTAAATTGAGCAACCAAAGTATTATCTTTAACATCCCTGTAACAACCCGGTAAATTCAATTCGTGAGAACTCAACCCTGTTCCTGCAGCAGGAGAATAAGGTTGTATCGAATATCCTTTGTAAAGCAGTCCTTTTTCATAAAGTTTGAATAATAAATTCCAAACCGTTTCAATATATTTGTTATCAAATGTAATGTACGGGTTTTCAATATCAACCCAGT
>JAUWKH010000067.1 GCA_030614305.1 Bacteroidota bacterium | reverse complement strand
TCGCCTTTATAATGTCCGTTATTTGACCTTATTAGCGATAATGATTCTTGTAATGATTGTGCTTCTGATACAGTATGTTTGTTTAAAAAATTATGTACTTCTTCGTCGCTAACTAAAAATCCCAAACCGTTTAACAATTCAAAGCCTTGATGAGATATATAATTTTTTTTTCTTACACGATTTTTACAAATTGCAGCTTCATTGGTTATTTGCATTGCAATACGTGGAGCAATATCATAATCCTGACTTCCTGTATATGCTTTGATCAAATCCCAGCTTCCAATACGTAAATGTTCTGCTACAAGAAACCATAAGCCAACTAATGTACTGCTCACTTTATTGGATAAATTTTCCCTAAAATTCCTTTCATTACTTTGCAAATCAATTTTTATCCTTTTTTTATCGCGTTTGGTAACCTGTACTTCAATTTCCTTCTTTTTGTTTTCTTTTTCCGGATTTAACTTGTAAAGTTTTTTTTTGAAGCCCATATTCTTTTATGGTACGCCATACACTTCTTACACTAATCTTATGACCTGCCTGACAAAGTTTTTGGGTAATTACTTCAATAGAAGCAATAGGATCCAAAAACCGTAACCGGATAATCTGATTGTTTACTATATTGGTACGTACCAGCTTTGTTTTAGGTCCTTTTTGCCCATCTTGTAAGCCCTCTAATCCTTTTTCTTTATATGCTTTCATCAATTTATAATACCACTGTTCGGTATATTCGTATTTATCAATGGCTTCTTTTACACCTATTGTACAGATGCCTTCAAATAACATAGCTAGTTTGCGAACCTCTTTATCATTGGAAACGGGGAATTTATTCCCTTTTATTCCCTCTATAAATATTGGTTTTTGATCTGTAGTTTTCATGATATAAAAATATTTAAGGGATTAAATGATGATGCAAAGGTAATAAAATTTTTTAATTACCAAATTATATTATGGCATATAAATTAAGCACAAATCACATTAAATTGGAGTTAGAGAATAATTACAAATTGAATTAAATTTAGTAATAGTATGATATTAATAAAAAGTAAAGTAGATAAATCCAAACGACATCAATATAATATATATGCCATCTTATAATTTAGTTATATAAATATAAAGTATCCTTGGTGGGTTGCAAAGAAGGGAAAAACAAAAAGCACGAAACAGAGTAATAAAGAAAGTTTTGGGATATATAAGTATAAAGATTAAATTTGTGGAAAATTAAGAGTTTTTTTATAAAACTAAAGTTAATAGTATTAACAAAATCGCTGATAATTATCGGGACGAACTCGAACATTCTGAACTAAACACTGACTTTATGGACGGACACTAATTTATTTTAATATATTTCTTTGCTACCCATCCGGTTATTTCTGTTGAAACGTGGTACCAGCCAGATTGCTGTCCTAAAATTTTTACTTTTGTACCTTCGGTTAAAGGTAAAGCAGCTTTTTCAAAGTCCTTGCCTGGTCCTGTTCTGATATTTAGTTTTGAAGGTATAACTGTTCCAAATTCGGGCAGGGTATCCAATTCATCAGATTCTCTGTCATTAAATATCAGATGATTTCTTAATTTATCCAAAGGGAAGGCGGGTCCGGGGTCTTGTTTTCTGCCGGGCGCTATTTCTTCATGTCCTAGAATTGTTTTGATATTGCTGTATTTCTTGATAAGTTGACTGCATACTTCTTCGCATGTCTTAATTTGTTTTTCAGTAAAAATATGCCAGTATTGTGCTTGCTTTTCGTTACGATGGGTAGCATAAATTACCTGGTCATCCGTATATTTCTTCCCGAACCAAGATATAAATTCATTACCCTCTTTTTTTAAAATCCCGGCATTGTCTAATTCAATTCCAATTGAATATTTATTCAACCCCTTTTTACTGCCATACTCGCTAGTACCTGCATGCCAGGTGATTGTGTCAAAAGGAACAAGCTGAATAATCTTTCCGTCTCTGCCTATTACAAGATGAGCGGAAGCTTTTACATTATCTTTGCAAAGATATTTGGCTGATGATTCTGCATCTCTGCCTGCAGTATAATGAATTATTATTGTATCAGGAAATCCCTCCCTGAACTTTTGTTTGTTTTTAGGGCATTTCATGTGGGAGATGTTTTCACCATCTTCCAGTTGTTGATTATTATTTATTTTCATCCTATTATAATTTTATTATTTATAAAGTGACAATACCAGCTATCACAACTCCAAAAATGATGAATAAAAGATATATTGATAAAAATATAATTGTCAGAATACCGATAAATTTATAATGTAATTTCAGATAAGAGAAAGCATCAGTTAATTCCGATTCATTACCCGATTTTAAAGATTTTCCTAAATTAGTTGAAAATTTAAATAAAAACCATACAGGAAAAAAATACAAAAGAGCAATTAATAAATAAATTATTGTTACTAAAACAGAGGGAAAAGAAATGTAACTACCTGTGATATCGCTTAATCCACCTAAAAATGTCCCTAAGAATAAGGCAAAGAATACAAATATACCTATAAATATAAACCCGATGATTGAAAGAAATTTTGTCCATTTTTTAACTTCTGAAAGAAATAAATAAGCCTGTTCTGTTAATTGAGGTTTTTCCATGATAAATAATTTTTAATTAATAAAAAAATTGATTATTGATAAATTAAATAAAATTTTAGATAAAAATAGTATTTTTTTTTAAACCTTTCACGATTTTAAGAATCAAAACAAAAAACATTTTATTAATCAAATATTATTGAGCTATGAAAAAATTACTATTATTTTTTATTACAGGAATTCTAATTACAGGGTTAAATGCGCAAGACCTTATTATTCCTGAAATTGTAAATGAGCAATTAAACAACGAACAACTTGATCCTACAATTACAAATGATGATCAGGATATAAACATCTCTGAAGAGAATTACTATTTTAGTAATACCAGGGATTTGGGTAACGATACTATTATAGGTTATATTTGGGATTTGTCAACACAAACATGGAAAAACAGAACACGGAGAATATTAACTTATGATAATGCTGACAATGTTATTGAAAAGCTTTTTCAGTACTGGACTTTAAATAACGGCTGGAAAAACGGATTGTATTTTCAATTCGTGTATGATAACAACGAAAACCGGATTGAAAAAACCATACAAGTCTGGCATCAGGCAAATGAAGAATGGGTAAATTATTTTCACAGATTAAATACTTTTAACGAAAATAATCGCCTGATTGATGTGGTAACTCAGTTCTGGTTAAATATTAATCAAACATGGGCAAATAAACATTACAAAGTGTTTACTTATGTTGATGATACTCTTGTAGCAGATACTTCACAGAAATGGAAAAATATTGCAAACACATGGTGCTGGCAAAATGTTTTCCTTAACCAATATGGCTATGATTCCACAGGTTATCTTAGAGTGAGAATTACAAAACATTGGAAACAATTTGCCAATATTTGGGTAAAGAAAAGCCGCAAGATATTTGATTATAACGATTACGGTTATTTGAGATTAATTATTCATCAGGATTGGAAATTTATTGCACAAGTCTGGAAAAACAGGATTCGTCATGTGCTAATATATGATGAAAACGGAAACAGGATTGAGAGGCGGAAACAAGCATGGAGACCTTCAAACAATACCTGGGTTGGCTTTGCACGAAGGCAATTTACTTATGATATAAATAATTATTTAATTGAAACGGTTTTTCAGCATAGAGAACATAACGGCACATGGAAAAACGTTTCATTTTGCCAATTTTCTTATGACGATGAAGGTAATATGATTGAAAAATTAAAACAGCTTTGGGACAATTACAATTCAAACTGGATTAATTTCAAAAAGTGGGTTATGGTAATTAATTTGAAAAGCTCGTATGCGGATATTAATAATGAAACGGATTTTGAAAGTTCCATAAAGTGTGTTTTTGCAAATCCTTATAAAATAAATATGCCTATTACTTTTTCTAACCTGGAAGCAGGATCATATAATGCAACTGTTTTTGATTTTTCAGGGAAAATAGTTTACAACGAATCATTTAGTGCCGGTGAAGTTATAAGCATAAACGAAAGAGTTCCGGCAGGTATGTATCTTATTGTTTTACAAAGGGATAATGAAATTTTATATAAGCAGAAAATGGCAATTATGAAATAATTTATTATTTAGGATATTTTGGAAAAAAGTGCTTCAGAAGTTTTTGGGGCACTTTTTTTTATTTAAATTTGCATAAAAAAGTTTAAAAATTATAAATTTAAAGATAATGAAAAAAACGATTAAATATGTTGCTATTTTTTGCATCATACTTATAACAAGTTTTTTAGCTTGCAATCCCGATGAGGATGATACAGCAGATCCGGGCGACACGCGTGATAAGTATTTAGGCACATGGAATGTTAATGAAACATGTAACAAAGCGAATTATCAGGTAACTATTACTAAAGACCCTTCACACAGTGCCCAGGTTTTAATTTCAAATTTTTGTAACCCGGGTCAGGGGTATGCACCTGCTTATGCTTTGGTTGTTGGAAATACGATTAATGTTGAATCGCAAATAATTGGTGACAACTGGACAGTAAGCGGAAGCGGCTCTTATAAAAATGAAAATCTTATTCAATGGAGCTATACACTGGTGATTGCAGGTTCGGGTGAGGATTGTACGGCAGATTATACCAAATAAAAATCATTCATTCTTAACTTCCTTTTGTTTCTCATTAAGTTTGGCAATAACCTTTTCATATACTTTTTCAAATTGTTTTAAATGAGTTTCATAGTAATCAAGACTTTCTTTAAATTTATCGGGAGTAATATCATATTTTTCAAAAATAGAATCATAATAAAAATTAACAAAATCTTTATAATTCTGGCCGCTTTTGCGTTTAATGTTTAAAGATGCTTCAACAAGCTGAAAATCAGTAAGAATATCAACCATTTGCTCCATTGGGATAATATTATCCGGAACAAATGTTAAATCCTCGGTATTTTTATTTTTACAGGAAGAAAGAAATATTACTAAAATTATTAACGGGAAATATTTCATTAAAATTAAGTTAATGATTCTATAAAAGATTTTTAATGTTTTTTATTGATATTAATTGCCAATTTCTGAAATAAATTTAATTCTTATCAATCTGATTTCTTCTTCATTGAATTCAGCTTCACCCAATTCTTCCAGAGCTTCCTGTACTGAATCGGAATCAGCTTCCCTAAAGTATTCAAAGATTTCTCCCTGATGATATTCATCAACGCATTCACTGATATAATAATTGATATCAATTTTAGTTCCTGATGAAACTATTCTTTCGATTTCTGTGAGTAGTTCATCAATTGTAATGCTTTTTGTAAAGGCAATATCTTCTAAAGGAAGCTTGCGGTCAATACTTTGAATAATATAAACTTTAAGACCTGATTTGTTGACAACCGATTTCACCACCATATCCATAGGTCTGATAATCTCGTTTTCTTCAACATACTGTTCAATAAGCTCAATGAATGGTTTGCTGTATTTTTTGGCTTTACCTGTCCCAACTCCTGTTATCTGCTTCATTTCATCCAATGTTATGGGATATTGTGTAGCCATGTCTTCAAGTGAAGGATCTTGAAAAATTACAAAAGGAGGTAGTTTTTCTTTTCTTGAAATTTCTTTTCTAAGGTCTTTAAGCAAAGCAAAAAGAGTTTTATCAGTAGTGCTTGTTTTATGACTTCCGGCTTCAGCAAAGAAATCCTCATCATCAGGATTTTCGTAATCATGATCCTGAACAAGCATTATGGAATAAGGTTTCTTAAGGAATTTTATTCCTTCCTTTGTGATCTTCAATAAACCGTAATTGTCAATATCTTTAACAAGAAGTCGTTGTATCAGTGATTGACGAATCACAGCATTCCAGAATCTTTCGTCTTTTTCCATTCCTTTGCCGAATTCGGGAATTTTATTATGTTTGAAAGATTTCAGGGTGGCTGTGTTTTTCCCTATTAGAATATTGATAATATGTTTTCCTTTAAATAATTGTTTTACCGACAAAACGGTTTCAAGAACTAACTTAACATAATCTTTACCTTCAAATTTTGTTTTTGGATGCAGGCAATTATCACAGGCGCCGCAATAGTCTTTAGGATATACTTCGCCAAAATAGTGAAGTAATAATTTATGTCGGCAAACTGAGGACTCTGCATAAGCAACGGTTTCTAAAAGCAGTTCTTTGGCAATTTCCTGTTCGGCAACAGGTTTCCCTTTCATAAATTTTTCCAGTTTCTGAATGTCGTCATAATTATAAAAAGTTATACAGTTTCCTTCACCGTCATCACGACCTCCTCTGCCGGTTTCCTGATAATAACCTTCAATGCTCTTGGGTATATCATGATGTATAACAAAACGAATATCGGGTTTGTCAATCCCCATTCCGAAAGCAATTGTTGCAACGATAATATCAACATCTTCCATCAGGAATTTGTCCTGATTTGTCCTGCGGGTCACAGAATCCAGACCGGCGTGATAAGGTAATGCCTTAATGTTGTTTATTTGAAGTGTTTCGGCTAATTCTTCAACTTTTTTTCGGCTCAAACAGTAAACTATACCCGACTTACCCGAATTATTTTTTATGTATTTTATGATTTCTTTTATTACATCTTTATTTTTTTGACGGATTTCATAATACATATTTGGTCTGTCAAATGAAGATTTAAAAACGTTTGCATCAAGAATATCAAGATTTTTTAGGATATCCTGTTGTACTTTAAGTGTGGCTGTAGCTGTTAATGCAATTATCGGAACTTTTTTCCCTATTGCGTCAATTATTGGTCTTAGTCTCCTGTATTCAGGTCTGAAATCATGTCCCCATTCCGAAATGCAATGAGCCTCATCAATTGCATAAAAAGAAATATCTATAGTTTTTAAAAAATCAATGTTTTCTAATTTGGTAAGTGATTCCGGGGCAACATACAATAATTTGGTTTTCTCCAGAGTAAGGTCTTTTTTTACTTGAGCGATTTCTGTTTTTGAAAGAGAAGAGTTAAGAAAATGGGCTATACCTTGTTCAGTTCCAAAACTACGTATTGAATCTACCTGATTCTTCATCAAAGCTATAAGCGGAGATATTATTATAGCAGTTCCTTTTTTAATAAGTGCAGGTAACTGATAGCACATAGATTTGCCCCCACCTGTAGGCATAATTACAAATGTGTGGTTTCCGGATAATACACTTTCTATGATAGGTTCCTGATTGCCCTTGAAATTTTCAAACCCGAAAATATTTTTTAATAATTCATGAAGAGAATATTCTTCAGCTTTAACCATTTTATTCTGCTTAATTTTAAATATATTTGTATCGTAAAATAAAACAATTACGATAAGCTATTATAATTATTTAATAATAAATCAAATTTATTTAAGTTATTTTATTGATTTTATACATGCAATTACAAATATAGCAATAAATAATATTTTATTAAACAAATTTTTATAAAAAATATTTTGAAATCATATAAAGATATAAAAAAAATTGCATTAAAAACTATTGAAATTGAGTTAAATGCAATAACAAATTTAAAAAAATCAATTAATGAAAACTTTGCAAAATGTGTTGAACTGATATACAATACTCATGGAAGAGTGATTATTACAGGGATCGGTAAGAGTGCACATATTGCCTCTAAAATCGTTTCAACACTAAATTCAACCGGTACACCTGCAATTTTTATGCATGCCGCTGATGCTATTCATGGGGATTTGGGTATTATTCGAAAAGATGATATAATTATTTGTATTTCGAAAAGTGGTAATACTCCGGAAATAAAAGTTTTAGTTCCATTGTTAAAATTAAGAGGAAACAAATTAATTGCTTTAGTTGGGAATAAAGAATCGTTTTTGGCAAAACATGCAGATTATATTATTGATTCAACAGTTAAGCAGGAAGCATGTCCTAATAATTTAGCTCCAACATCAAGTACTACTGCCCAGCTTGTTTTGGGTGATGCTTTGGCTGTTAGTTTGCTTAAATGCAGAGGATTTTCTGCCAGTGATTTTGCTCAATTTCATCCTGGTGGCACTTTAGGA
>JAUWKH010000322.1 GCA_030614305.1 Bacteroidota bacterium | reverse complement strand
GCATGATTTGGTATTTTTGTTAAATGATTTGAAATACCTTAAAAACAAGACATTCACCAAAATTATTGCACCTTTTTACATTATATTCCCTTTATTTTCAACATTTTTATTAACTGCGAAAGTTTAAATACTTATATTAAAACATCTGGAATTGCTGAAAAAAAAAGAGAGGAAATTAGTTAATATTTATTTATTTTTATTCTTTGTTTTTAAGTTGTTTTCTTGCTTTCCATTTCATTATCAAATTATAAGTTATTCTCGCAGTATTAATTAATATAGCAGGGTTATTGACAATATTTCTTACTATATCATTTTTAAAATCAAAGCTTTCTATATTGTATTTTACCTCAGAGAACAAGCTTTTAATTGTATCTTCTTTTAATAAAATTTCGCTTTTGAGGCTGAGTTTTTTATTTTTTATATCATCAAGATTTCTAATCATATTCATCGTTTCCGTGTATTATCTTTTGTATGGCTAAATTTATTTGTCGGTATTAAAAATTGTTTTTGAGATTTTTTTGATCATAGGATTCAGGAATATTTTATTTCTGGCAATATATATTATAATACCGATAATAAGATAAAACAATCCGGCAATAAGAAATCCCTGTGCATAAGAACCTGTCTCCTGACCATACCATGCTACAAAGGCAAGTGACATGAAAAAAATGAAAAATAGCAGGAATATTGTGATTATGATCACAGCTAAAATGCTTGAAAAAACCTTCAGGATTTTCTCATATAAAACAATTGTAAATAATTCAATTTTAAGATCAAAATAAGATTTGATATTCTCAAAAGTTTCGTTTACATCTTTATATAATTTCTCTATGTCCATAATTTTCTAATTTAAATTACTGTTAAAGAATTTTGATTTGTTCAAAATCTAAAATCTAAATTCTTAAATCTAAAATCAAACCCGGGTATATGGGATGAAATCAATATAAGTAATTATTTATTTACTGTGAACGATTAAAATAATCTATTAAGCTTCGGTTTATTTTTTCTTATCTTTAGTTGCCTTTTCCTTAATATCTTTAACTTTTTCCTTAGCTTCACTCACTTTTTCTTTTATATCACCAAGAGCATCCGCTGCATAGTGTTTTATATCATCGATTTTTTTATTAAGATCATCTTTGATCTCACCGGCTTTTTTGTTGATTTTTTTTCTTGTGTTAACACCTTCATCAGGAGCAAACAAAATGCCTAATACAGCACCTATAGCAACACCGCTTATAAGGCCTGCGAAAAAACTTGTTGTTGAATTTTTCATAGCTATTTAATTTTTATATTGGTAAAATACAAATATAAGAAGTTTTTTCCTAAAAAACAAATTTAATCATTTTTTCTGTTAATTAATCATACTTTCGGGAGATAACAGTTTATCCAGTTCTTCTTTTGACAACAAATTTTTCTCCAGAACAAGTTCGTAAACGCCGCGATTATTTTCCAATGCTTCTTTAGCTAATTGAGTACACATCTCATAACCGAGAACAGGATTAAGGGCAGTTACCAAGCCAATGCTGTTTTCTACCATTTCGCGGCAGTGTTTTTCATTTGCTGTAATTCCATCAATGCAACGATATCTTAATGTCTCCATTCCATTTTTAAGTATTTCAATTGACTCAAACAAACTCTGGACAATAACAGGTTCCATCACGTTTAGTTCGAGTTGCCCTGCTTCTGCCGCTAATGTAACCGTAAGGTCATTACCTATAACTTTGAATGCAATTTGGTTGACAACCTCAGGGATTACAGGATTGACTTTGCCCGGCATAATCGTAGAACCGGGCTGCATCGCCGGTAAATTAATTTCATTGATACCTGCTCGCGGACCTGAGGAAAGAAGACGAAGATCATTTGATATTTTTGAAAGTTTCACTGCGAGACGTTTAATTGCTGATGAATACATTATAAATGCGCCTGTATCTTGTGTTGCTTCGACTAAGTTTGATGCTAAAACAATTTTCATTCCTGTAATTTCCTGTAATTGTGTAATTACCTTACCGCTATAATCCGGATCAGCATTTATGCCGGTGCCAATTGCAGTTGCACCCATATTAACTTCAAGGAATAGTTGAGCATTCTGTTCAAGCCGTTCAACTTCTTCTTCCAGTGTTACAGCATAAGCTTCAAAGGTTTGTCCTAAGGTCATTGGTACAGCATCCTGAAGCTGAGTACGTCCCATTTTAATTATCCGGGCAAACTCGTTTCCTTTTGATCGAAAAGAAGAAATTAAATCATGTAAGACATTGATAAGCTTTTTATTGCTGTTTATTAAGGCAATTTTGATAGCTGTAGGATAAACATCGTTAGTTGATTGTGAAAGATTTACATGATTATTGGGATGACAATATTTGTATTCCCCTTTTTCATAACCCAGAATTTCCAGGGCACGATTAGCAATTACTTCGTTGGCATTCATATTGGTTGAAGTACCGGCCCCGCCCTGTATCATATCAACCACAAATT
>JAUWKH010000337.1 GCA_030614305.1 Bacteroidota bacterium | reverse complement strand
TTGATCGAAAAAACTGATTTTCAAAAAGCAAGCAAAGTCAGATCAACTAAGGGACTTATGATTCACGTGTTTGGTAAGATAGCTGCTGCTTTTATTAATCTAATATTTTAACCCTTGATTCGCATTAATAACATACTTCTTCCTGAAACTTCCGCAATGTTTCCAGAACATTGGATTTTACGTGAACAAAATGCTGTATTCCTTTTGCTTTTAATTCATCAATAATATTCTTTGGATAACCTGCAACAACAATAATTGCTTTGTCTTTTAATCTATTAAAAATTTCAGGTGCAATTTCAGCATATTCATCATCCGAACTGCAAATCACAACAATATCAGCTTTGGTATTTATACATGATTTTATTCCTTCATCAATAGTTTTAAATCCGGGATTATCAAAAACTTCAAAACCGGCACATGCAAAAAAGTTACATGAAAATATTGCTCTTGCTTTTCGTATTGCCGGATTTCCATAAGTAAACATAAAAACAACCGGACGCTTGTTTTTAATTGCAAACATATCGGTTTTATATCGGAGAATCTCAAATGCCTGTGCCCCTCTGTAAGGTTTTAAAGTTTCAACAATTGTTTCATTTCCGGTTAAATTTTCAGGTTCGAATATTGACGGATTTAATTCTTTATCAATATGTTCGTTAAAATTTGGGAATTGGTTTGTTCCCAACAAACTTACTTTTCTTGTTGCAATATCCAAATCTTTTTTCCTGGCAGTTTCTTTAATTTTTGATTGTATAAATCCTTTTTTAAATGCTTCAAGATAACCTCCGGATTCATCAACTTCAAGAAACAATTTCCATGCTTCTTCAGCAATTGAATTCGTTAAATTTTCAACATAATATGAACCTGCTACAGGGTCAACGACTTTGTCAAAATATGATTCTTCTTTAAGTAAAAGTTGCTGGCTTCGGGCAATGCGTTCGGAGAAATCAGTAGGTTTTTCATAAGCTGTATTAAAACCTTTAACCATTAGAGAATCAGTACCTCCGATAATTGACGACATTGCTTCCGTAGTAGTTCTGAGCATATTTACATAAGGGTCGTAAATTGTTTTATTCCAATCGGAAGTAACGGAATGAACGTGCATTTGGGTGATGCCAATGTGTTCGGGACCATAAGCATTAACAATATTTGCCCACAATGTTCGTGCTGCTCTTATCTTTGCAATTTCCATAAAATAATTTGAACCGACGGCAAAATTAAATTTTATCCGTAAAGCAACTTCGTCAATAGTTAATCCCCTGTTTGTAAGCTGTGTAAGATATTCACTGCCGGCTGCAAGACTAAATGCAAGCTCTTCAACAATTGAAGAACCGGAATTATTGAAAATTTGTCCGTTTACAGCTATCACACGGTAGTAAGGCAGATGATCGGCTTTTTTTATAAGCTCAACACAGCTATCAAAAACAAATTTTTCCGATTGCGTGAAATTACCTCTTAAGCTGAAATAACCAAGCGGGTCAAAATCAACCGAACCTTTGATTTTTTCAAGGTCGCGATTATAATTTTTTACAAGAGTTTCAACTATTTCCAAAACTTTGAAGCAATAATCGCCACAAATAAAATTGAGTTCAACAGCATCTGCAAAAATATTTTCAAGGAGTCTTTCAATTCCTTCAATGCTTGGTTCGGTTTTATCATCAAGAATTAATCCCAATGAGTTAATACCTTTCATCAGTACATCCAATGCTTTTTTATTTGCTTTTATAATATCTTTTGCATCAATATCCTGGCGGATATACCAATCATTATTATTTTTTTTATTTCCTCTTGCGAAAGGAAAATCTCCAGGGAAAACATCAAGATAACTAATACTTTTTAAATCTTCACTTCTGTAATAAGGCTTAACGTTAAAATTATCGTTTGTTTTCCAGATTAACTTTTTATCATAATCAGCACCTTTCAGGTCTTTTTTGATTTTTTCCTCCCATTGCTCGGTTAAAACCGGTGGAAATTCTGAAAATAGCTTGGCGGTATCTTTCTTTTTTGAATCCATTTTTATAAATATTTTATTCTTCAACAGGTTTAAAAACAGTTAGTTTTCAAACGGTTTGCAAATTAACAATAAAAATTTTAAAATTCATTGTTTATAATTAATTCATCCAGGCTTTTTTTAGGTACATGATGAATGCCATTGCTGTCTCTCCAATATTCAATATTATTTTCTTTAACAGCTTCGATAATTACTTTTTCTTTTGGTTTGCCCAAAGCAATCGTTAACAAAATATGGAAATCATCCGGTAGTTTTAAAATTTTATGAAGTTCATTTCTTTGGACAGAA